>WJJK01000051.1 GCA_014729705.1 Candidatus Altarchaeales archaeon
AATTGATTTAGACTCGTATAGGGGGTTCTCTTGATTGTTCACTGTTAGGGTGAGGTTTCCCGGACCCGGGAAGTCCAGTAAAGCAACACCCTCCGGGTCTGTCTGGCTTTGGGTGTTGAAGTCCCGTCTTCGGGCTGCAACCGGTATGCCCTCAACCGGCTGACCCCTACTTTCTAAAATCACCTTTAATCTCCCGCCCTCAACAGTGTTTGCTAAGGTAAGTGGCAGGGGATTTACTGTGAAGGTTTGGGTTTCCGATGTGAACCCCTCCTTCTCGGAGTAGACTTTGTATTCCCCCGCGGTTTCAGGGGTGTATTCCACAAGGCTTTGGGTGAACGTCTCCTTAATCCCCTGCGGGTTTTCGACTATTATCCTGCTGGATGTTACGGGCTGGTTCTGGTTGTTCACACACTTAATCTCAAGCATCTGCTCAAGCTCTAAAACCTCTTTGGAGACTTCAATGCATAGGCTTCCCTTCGGCGTGATTTCAAGCGACTCATTCCAAAACAATGTTTTGCTCAGAAGTATTGTGTAATCCGTTTTCTTGGGGAGCTTAAAAGTGTATCTTCCTTGCCCGTTGGTGTATCCCACCTGGTTTTCCTTGGGTATCTCCACCACCACATCCTGTATGACATGCCCGCCCTCATCTGTCACGGATAATGTGATGTTCTCATCCACGCTCGGGTTTTGCGGGGTGTATACCACCGACAGGTCGTGGTAGACTTCAAAGGAGTGTCGGGTGTTGGTATACCTGTCCTTAGATACTTTAACGGAGTATCTGCCTGTGTTGACTGTTGAATCGAATCGGACTTTCCCATCTGATCCCGTCACGTATTTCCTTGAGACACCGTCCGGCCTTGTTATCTCCACTAACGCGCTTTCCAGGGTCTGTCCCCTGCTTGCAATCAGAATGTCTATGACGTCTCCTACTACGGGTTTATTTGGCGTGACTTTAACGGTTGGCTTTGGTTTCTCATGGACAGTGAGGCTTTTGTTTATGCCCCAGTATTTCGTGCTTGACTCCCCTATCGCGATCGTGTATTCTCCGGGGTCGCTTACGTTGAAGTCGGCGTCGCCTTCAATGGTTGTTGGAACAATCTGGCTTACCTCCCCGGTTTCGTCGTCGTATATTTTGACTCCGATGCCGCCGCCCGCTGGCACAGCCATGTCGATTTTCTCGCCTACAACCGGGTCTGTTGGGTGGGGTCCGTCGACAATCATTTTCCTTTTAACGTAGAAATCCATGTTCCCGCAGTAGTCGCGGTCCTCTATCGTGGCCTTGTATTTACCGAGTTCCTGGGGGGTGAAACTCACGCTCCCTGAGCTGTCGGTGTTTTTCTTGCTTAAAACGATTTCAGCGTCTTGGTAGTAGTATACTTCTACTCCAACCCCTGAGGCGGGGGACCCAGTGTTCGGATCCCTCAGGGTTAAGGTAAGTTGTTTGCTTCCCTCGGGGGTGGTTGGATTAAAGTCTATGTGCGGTACGTTGCCCATCTCCACTTCAACCTGTTGGTCGTCGTATTTCACGCCGAAACTCCTTGACCACACCTCAACCGTTAGCGTGTGGATTCCGCAGCCGCCTGGCAGGCGATCCCAGTCCTCCCGCTCCCACTCAACTTTAACTTCATCGTCTTCATCCGGGTATTGGGGGCCTACGAAGGAGTATCCGTCTATTGAGAAGTTCACGACACTGTTTTGCGCATCGCCTCTTAGGGAGACTTCTATGTCGAAATCCCTTTCAAATTCGATGTCGTCGTCTACCTCTATTTCATCTATATTCGGTGCCGCTGTGCAGACGACACTTAGAGTCAGCAATATTGTCAAATAAAAAAGTATCCAACCAACCTTCATTTTCCATAAATTATAACTCAACGGGTATAAATAGTCTACTTATTTAAATGAAGGTTAAAAGCTGTACCGTGTTTTCCCCCTTCTTCGTGTATTTTTCAAGCAATGCCTCACGCCTGAAGCCTTGTTTTTCGAAGAAAACCAGGGTGTCTTGGTTTTTCTCTTTAACCCGTGCTATAACCCGGAACACCCCCGCCTCCTTGAGGTCGTTCAGTGTTTTTCGAAGCAGCTTACCCCCTATCCCCTGCCTCATGTATTCGTTTGATACCGCGATCGGGCCTATCTGGGCGCGGCCAACGGACTCGTAAAATAATGCCCCGCAGAATCCTGTAACTTCCCCGGCGTGTTCTGCGACATTGAATATGAAATCAGGTCTGTGTGCTGACTCGTATATGAATTGCGGGGATACGTAGTCTTCTTCGAAGAAATCATTCAGCTTCAGGTGCAGTTTGCTTATCGCCTTCTCGTCCCCCAAAAGGTATCGCCTTACTTGAACCATATTTAATGCCTCCCCCTTAATTGATACGGGATAGCAGATGAAATACGTTATCGTGTTAGCGGACGGGATGAGTGACCGCCCATTAGATTCATTGGGGGGTAAAACGCCTCTGGAGGTCGCTGAAACCCCTAACATGGATTTAATCGCAAGGAAGGGCAGATGTGGTTTGCTTCAAACGCTTTATCCGGGTCTGCCTCATGACAGCGGCGTCGCCAACATGACTATCCTCGGCTATGATGCTCGGTCTGAGTATCCGGGTCGCGCCCCCCTTGAAGCCGGGAATCTGGGGGTGGATTTAGGTCCCGCGGATGTGGCCTTCAGATGCAATCTCGTCTCTGTTGAGGACGATAAAATAGTCGACTTCACCTCAGACCACATCACAACCGAGGAGGCAAGGATTCTGGTTGATGAATTAAGCGCGCATCTGGGTGTTGAGGGCGTTGAATTCTATTGCGGCGTAAGCTACCGCCACATAATGATTCTGAGAGAGAAGTATTCCTCCGAAGTTGAATGTAATCCTCCCCACGACATAATCGGGGCGCCGATGTGGGGTAAGCTGCCTAAGTCCCCTGG
>WJJK01000052.1 GCA_014729705.1 Candidatus Altarchaeales archaeon
CATCCAGATAATAATCAAGCGCCTCCTCGCAACTGACCGTCTCCCAAATCGTATTGAACTGGGGATAAAAGTGCCGGGTGTACCCATCAAGGTGGGCCTCCATGTAGGCGTAATGCTTATCCTCGAGATCGAAGTGCTTTTGCTTGCCTTCCTCAAACGCTGCTTGCTTGGCCTTCCTTACTGCGTCCGCAAGCATCCCGCCCATGTGGATAACTTCCAAACCGACATGGATGCCTGCACCATACAAAAGATTGGTCAAATCCTCGGCCGGCCGCAGCTTGAGCACCCGGGTATAGGCCCAACGACGGCAACACCGTTGCTTGTCCTTGATGGCACTATCGCTGATATTGACACTTGTGCGGACTTTTTGGTAAGTCAATTGATGTCGCTCCTGTAACGTGGAAAAGGGATGACCCGGTCGTCTGCTGGTGTTCCGTGCGTAGCGGGATCAGATTCGCCAAAGCGCTTTCCTTTTATGGAAAGATTAACAAGCGGTGGCGCTGAATAGCCAACAACCGGAAAGAGAGGTCTATAGCCCGTTATATAATGAATAATAGCTGGCCAATGTTCCCTGTTTTCTGGAAGCAATCCGATCTCGCCGCCTTGTACTTTTTTTGAATCTGATCTAGTCTGGGAAACGTCGGCATACTTCTTGAGTCGGTCTTCAAAAGTCTTCTTAGCCACTTGTTTATATCCTGATTCCTTGGCATACTCTTTATACTTTGTGTACAAAGGATTTATGCACAGGCCGCCATAGCGGTCATCTTTAACCAACAGCTCATCGAGGAATAGACCGACACTATCACTTTCCCTTTTCATATCTTCCTGATCAGCCAACACATAATCAGGCAATGCAAACGACGCAGCAGCAACCGTAGGCGTGGAAGCATTTCTGAAAGCCCACCCCATGTAAGAAAGGATCAGCCTATGAACAATGCCCGGTCTTTCATGATCGATGATCTTCGACTGAAGGTCAGGAATCTTTTTCTTTGCTGCACTTGCTCGAACACGTACAATACGCTTGAAGATAGCACCCTCGCTTCCTTCTCGCCATCGCAAGTCATCGTTGGAGCAAATAAGAGCGTTTGCATTCATTCGTGATGGAGAAGAGGAAAGGAACTTTCGCTTGATCTCCAGCTTGTCTCCACCAGTGAGCTTTTTGATAACAGAAGTAACAGTAGACCATGATCGTACTGCGTCAGCGTTAAATTCAGATTGGTATAGAAGCCTCTTTCCTTCATAAGACTGTAGATCAAAAGTATCTTTTCCCCAGTCGTCCATAGTCATAGGGCTGCAATACATATGGCCGAAAAGGCTTTCAACAACATTCACAAGTGTTGTTTTACCTGCATTTGCCTCGCCAGTAATGACCATAATCGCTTTGACAGAATGCTCACTAAATAGCGAAACAGCTACAAACTCAAGAAACACTCGTTTAAGGTCTGGATCAGGGAACAGATTATCAACCATAATGTCAAAGTATGGTGTTGCTACTGAAGGATCATGATGATAAGGCAAGCAGCTTCTTTGATAATCATTTGCAGAAAAAGTATTCTCCTTGAAGACACATCCATGCTCGTTTAGATAAAGCGTCCCGTTTTCCATAACTGTTACCGCTTTTACCTCATCCCAACGTTCTACTTGTTCTATATCCTCTCCAATGAGAGAGTCCATTACCTCATCAACATCTTTTTTCGTTGGATGATTGGGGCCAGTAGTTCCGTATCCACCAAGAGCAAAACGAAGATAAGCCTGCCTAACCTTGCCCCTCAGAATGAGAGCGTCCATATATTTCCAGTATTTTCCGTTGAAATGATACCATTCTTTTTTGCCCTCAGAAACAACAACCCTGAGTGGATAGCCGTGAAAGTGTTTTATATGTTCAAGGAAAGCAGCCCTGAAAATATCGATCGGAACTTTTTCATCAGAAGCACCGTGCATCCACTTTTTAAGATTTCCAGAAGCAGACCCTGACTGGCTAGCCATAGCCGCATGGTACTCAATCGGAGAGACTTGCTCCGGACCACTTATAAACTCTGGAAGCGGTTTTCCTTCTACATAATCCTTCTGAATCTTTTTGACTTCTGCTTCGAGCTTCGGGTAGATCGTATTCTGGACAAAGTCCTTCCAATGCTCCCGTTCCCGATAAGGTTTGTCATCCTCGATCTTTTCTTTCAGCGTCTCTGCATCCGGCCAGTTCGTTCTGTTCTCTGCATTGAATCGATGATCATGTGCAAAGAAGGAGCCCTCGGCCAGGGCATGCATAACGTATCCCTGCACATACCACAGAAAAGGAGCTTCCCACCGGCCGTATGGCAACGATGGAGATGGGGGCTCCAGACACCGCGGCTTCTTGGCCCCGGCCTTGGCCAGTTCCAGGTTGGCCCGCCACTGCCAATCCTGCCGGCCCTTGAAGTCAGTGGTGGCACAGTTGTCACCCTGCGGGACCTGGTTCAGGATGATGTCCAGCCAGCCGTGCTTTCTGGTTGTGTTCAGAAAGAACGGGTTCTTCCCCTCATACTTGCTGGACAGATCCACCTGTGGGTGAGTGTAAACGTAATCGAGACACGCCGGCCCAAGCTGGGCCTCGGCCCAATCCTCGAGATCCTGCATCATGACCTGGCGGGGCCGCACATCCAATATCTGCTGGACGCCAACCGCCTTACCTTTGTTGTAACGCATGGCGCCCGGTGTTCTGGATAGTCCATGTGCGCCGGTGCGTCTTAAGACAGCCACATCGAAATTACCAAGAGCCAGAAATAGCTTCTCCTCAAGGCTTTGCCACTTGACTGACGGCTTTTTTGCTGCCCTATGTTCTTCCAGAACTTGGGGAGAATCGCTCAGACGACATATGGCATGGATTGATTTCCCACAGGAATCTAGCAAGACTTGGTACGGGAAACCAGACATTTGAAGCGCAAAGGAGACAGCGCTTCGCTGTAAACTTTTTAGGTAGTCTAAACTTAAGCCTCTTTGTGCAAATTCAGCTTCCCATATCTGCGTCTGCGGAACCAACAAGTAATCAATCTCGAGAACTACCCAAGGATTGGCCTGTGAAAAATGCTTCGCGGCCCGGGTGAAGCAGCCCTGGGGAGGTACCCCTCCGTATTGCTTGCCGGAAACGATGAACCCGGCCTTGTTCAAGTGCTGAGCCGGGTCGAACCAGAGAGGGGCGGCCCATGTGGTAAAGCTCGGGAGCTGCGAGGGGTCGCCTTCCCAGGCCCGTAGATCGGTCACAAAGGCGTTCTGGCAGTCTTTCGGGCTTCCATGGACCTCGGCATAGGCTGGATGGCCTATGCCGTACAGAGCGTCCAGAGCGGCGGCAAACAACGAAGCCATGAAGGGGGCCTAGGAGAGCGGCTTCTGCTGCCGCTCAATGCACCGCTGAGCACGAAGTGTGGAACCAGGACCAAGGACGGGGCCCGAGGTGTCAGCGATGCATTGGGCGGCAACAGAAGATCGAAGCATGGAGGCATGTCCTTTCGGCCCCCGTAGGGGTCGCTTGGGGGTTCCACTCCCTTGCGAGTGACGCAAGCCTAGAGCAGCCGAGCAGGCGTCAAGAGGCAATCTCGGATGAAGGATCGCGGCCCGCTACCGCCGGACAGAAGGGCATAGACGGCGGCAGCGGGCCGCGGGGGTAAAAAAGGGTCCCTCGTTAGGGATCGAACCTACAGAGCCGAGCCGACCTCCGGATGTGAGCCCGGACACTCTCCCCCCTGCTTGGGAGCTTGGGACCAGTATACCCGCCCTGGTTGCGCTGGGACGCGAACGAGTCGACGCCCGGGAAGCGGAACGGGTGCATTGACGAGAAGATACCAACCCATCAAGCAACCGTCAAGCACCGAGTTTCGAGACGCCCGCCAAGCGTGATGGATAGTGTGATGATAAACGTTAGATGTGTCACACACAATTCTGAGAGTGTAATCCAACCCGGTTTGGATTACAGTTAAAAAACGATATGACAAGGACTTAAGTCAGATCAAAGAAATAACAACATTTTGGAAGTGCTTATGGACAAAGGATTTGCAAATTTCAGTTATGTAATCCATTTTTGACTTACCTCCCCCCCCCTAGGGGAAATGACATTGGAACGCCCTCCCACTTTTAAAATTGTTTTTATATCAATAATAAGAAATAAAAACAGGAACTATAAAGTCCTTCCAATGTCTCTTCCTCTATAGATCTATAGTTTCGTATTATTACAGATTACACTATTACAAAAAAGGTAAGTCCTTTGTCGGAAAGGAGAAAAAAACAAATTTCTGTAATCAAAAAGGG
>WJJK01000053.1 GCA_014729705.1 Candidatus Altarchaeales archaeon
ATGTATGACGAGAATGTAGGCTGGGCTGTAGGAGATAATGGCGTCGTCCTTAAGACTACTGATGGAGGAAATAACTGGAACTCAATAAGCGTGCCGGTTAACACAGACTATAAGAGAGTTAAGTTTGTAGACCTCTATACAGGATATATGGTGGGTAGAGGCGGCACTATACTGAAATCCAATGATAGTGGAGAGTCGTGGTTCGAGTTAGAATCTTCTTCCACAGACACTCTGAATGACCTAGCGGTTATAGACGCAAAGACAGCGGTTTTTGTCGGGGATAACGGTACGGTACTCTTGACCATAGACGGTACAACGATTCAGTCTATCACAGAGACAGGCGGCGCAACTGATAATGTAAACGGTGTTTACTTCTTCGACACCTCTGTAGGCTGGGCTGTCGGTGATAACGGGCTGCTCTTGATCACTAAAGATGGTGGCCGTACTTGGACAAAGTATGCTGTTACTGATTTGCGTACGATGTCTACGGTGACTCAAAATCTAAATTCCGTAGCTTTCTACAACATGAATGATGGCCTTGTCGTAGGAGACGATGGGCTTATCCTTCGTAGCTCAGACAGCGGGTACAGCTGGGTAGATATGTCTGATCGTATCTGGTCTAGTGGGTCATATCAGTCTATGGATGATTTGTCTCCGTCGACACAGATAGATTTCGCTCGAGTTTTTATCAAAGAAGATTTCCCGGTGAAGTTTACTATAGCAGTCTACCCGGACTCCCGTAATTACTTCACGAACATCACGTATGAGATTTCTCCATCAACGTATCCTAATTCTTTGGTATTGAGATTCACGGGGACACAAGACGGCCTGAACTATGTGCATGTGCTTGACCTCGATAACTACGCTGATGCGGATGCTCTTAAGGACGCTATCAACCAAATCGTAAACCCTTATTTATCTTCTGATGCTAGTTTGGACGATGATGATCGCACAAAGGTGCGTGTCTTCGAGGCTACTATTGAGTATGAGTCATTTGGACAGCCCTCAGACTTTAGGCCTACATCAGGTAGCATCACTGGGCTTACTCCTGCCCAATTGAGTTTCTCTGTAGAGGACAAGGCGTGGATCGTAGGGAATAACGGCACAATACTAACTACCTCAAATAGCGGGTCCAAGTGGGAGCCTCTTGATCTAAGCATAGGATATGATCTTAAGGATACATACTTCCTCACAAATACTAAAGGGTGGTTCGCGGGCAGTGGTGGAGCCATCGTTTTCTATGACCCCGCGAATCTCACGTCAGACTATGAAGTACAGGATACGGATCTTACTTCACGTACACAGGGAAGAATTTTTCCTCAGGGTAACATCGAATCCGAGTCTGATGATTTTCTAAACGATAACATTATCCTTCCAGACGTAGGCGTAGAAACTACTAAGCGTGTCCAGGTACAGTACCGTATACGGATAGTAGACGGTGTGGATCCTTTTAACTATCCTGAATCTGGGCTGGGGATGCCCTTCGTATATAGTCTGGGCCCAAACTCTGAGCTTAGTGACGCAGGAAGCTATACCTATACGAACATGGGTGAGACAAACGGTGACTACGGCGTTTGGAGAGCCCGGTGCAGGAACACTGTTGATGGCTACAGCTGGGCTGTGCCTATGTTCTTTGTTACTCGTAGGAACTCTTCACCGTTCAACGTAGACACGAACATTAATGGCTCTACGTATTTCGATCTCAATGCTATCAGACCAGATGGTTTGACTTACGAGGAAATCGCTGAAGATGATGTTATAGATGTCCGACGCATGATAAATGTTGAGTCTTATAGTGCGCTGCTAGAGAAAAACCTTGATAAAGTCCTTGGTAATAGGCTTAAGACCAATATGAGCGACAAGGATCAACAGGGTCTTCAATATGGAGTTTCTATTACAGCCGCGGATACATATCAGGGTGAGAATAATATCAATAGCTTGGTACGCGGAGGAGTAAGTTCTACAGCCACCATCGTACAGGATCAAAAAACGTATGATCCAAACATAGAGATAACGGAATCTGAGCTTACATTCGGACCTCTCGATAATGGCTTATATCACAATGACCCAGCGTACTACACTGCTCTTGTAGTGCGTACAGACGAGCAGGGTAATCAGGTGGTGACTAATGAGCCTGTTGCAGGAGATTGGGAGGGGTTAGGTACGGACACTGTTAAGTTTACCATTGCAGAGAACTTCCTTCCTGAAGGAGCTGATCTCACAGGCGTCACGTATCAATTCACAGCGCACTATCTGGACTATTCCGGTGTAGGGCTTAGTAAGGTCCCGAACGATCCTATTGCGATAAAGTATCGCGCTAATTCTACAAATGTTAATCAGACGTACTACTACAACGGCATCAATGCACGGGACGACAATAAGGTCCTTGAATATTTATCGGCTCGTGTGACTGGTTATCCTGATTACGTGGAAGTCTACTCAGCAAAAACCATCTTAGATAATGTTGAAGATCAGGAACTGTATGAGATAGCAGGGAATACTGTTGAGACTGACGCGGACTTTAAGCGCAGCTTAAGGAAGTTTGAGGGACAACAGTTTAGAGGATCTTTGGTGCTGTATCATTACTACTTCCGGGCAGAGACAGCTCTTACTGCTGTTCGTGTACCTAAGAATGTTAATAACTATTCAGTCTTCGCAGTGAGAGAAGTTCGAGATGTCAATGGTACCGAGTACAAGATCTCTACTGAGTACGCTGATGATATGTCGATGAGAGATCGTGAAACTGTAGATGGGTCGGTTGTTAAGGGCAATCTTGTTATTTATCTCGATTCAGCATTCACGATACCGTCGAATAATGTCGTAGAGGTAGTGCTTGAGGTCATGATGCCTCCGGATGATATTGGGTACAGTACAGACATCCGCTCCGACATAGCGGTTACGGTAGATAATAGCGGCGAGAATCAAGGGGCTCTTCGCACGTCTCTTACAGCTAACTACAATGTTGCGTCTAAGGGTATAGGGGGGATGTACGTCGGTGTGCTTTATCCGCTTACAGTCAGCGGTCTACAAAATGAGATAGAAATAAACCTTGCTTCTTCTACAGTCAGTTCTTTAGAAGGGGGTACAATCCTCGGACTGTCTTCTAATGAGACTAAAGATAGTCCGACGCAGATGTACATCTGGTACAAGGCGAGCGACCCGGCGAAGGAGTACTACACTTCAGTACCGGTCTCTAGTGTCGAGGGCTTAGGTACGAGCAGCGTCACTATCTATCTGGATGAGCGTAAGTCCGTCAATGCCGGGCAGGTGCTCGTACCAATGATCGTGAAGCAAAACACTTTACAGGGTGTTGCAGATACGTCTATAGCGAATGTGTTCTATAAGTATCGCCCGTACCAACCTGTGGGCAATCTTCCAACTTCTATGACACTCGAGATCATGAAGGGTAGTGATTTCGTCTACGTCTCGAATCTTGGTACTGGGGCGAGTAACATTGTACAAGGCGAACCTTATGAGATCCCCGTAGAACAGATCGCTGTGAATGACGAAAGTGTTGTGAGCGATAATATGTTCTCAAACATCGATGATATCGATTTCGCCAACTTCAGTATAGATACGGGCTTCATCAAGATCCCGGCGACCGTTGCTCGGTATGTAGGAGAGGATATTACTCTCTCAAACCCCAATAATATCGGGGACCGTTTAGGGCGTCCGTTCTATGCTGCTTGTTCAGAGGATTTTATCATACAAGGTGAAAATCTTGTATTAGGGACTCCGCGTAAGGTGTTTGTGCCAATGATTGGGCGCATTCGATCTAATGTCACCTCACCTTTCCTCAGAGGTGAGATTGTACTTCTTATCTTCTCCAAGGTCTACAAGGCCCGACTAGAGAATAAAACAGGATTCTATGAGGACCAGGATGTAGAGTATCAGCCAGGATATTATGAAGAAGTAGAGACAGCAGTATCTGTCTACCGGCTAACAAATAAGCCTCTAGTCAGGAAGTAGTACATGGAAAGAATGAATCCCGTCTATGAGCGTAAGAACTCCGACGGAACCACTGACTACATAGTGAACCTAGGCACTGTACTGTATAATAATCGTACGGTGTCTTTGGCGCACCGCATAATACCAATACGCGGCCAAAATTTCTTTACTTTGCCCGCGGATAGAGGTAAATACGCGGTTGTGAATTGTTACTATAAGGTAGAGAGCGGTCAGTTCGTTTTCGATAAAGTAGGTACTTATTCTAAGTATGTCTCTCAGGTTACAGCTCCAGTACTGCATAATTTGCTTCCTATCGCTCAATTTGTCATAAAGCAGAAATTAAGGACAAGTTTTGAGGTCATATCCATAAATTCTTTCTCACGGATGTCGACCTTCACGATAAGCTCAAATTTTGTGACAGGACAGCAAGGTGCTCGAGGGCCTCTAGGGTACACGGGTCTTCGTGGAGTAACAGGTATCTATGGAGATACTGGGCTTCCTGGAGAGCAGGGGATAACTGGGATTAAAGGGGCCACCGGTGTAGGCTCTAAAGGAGAGCAGGGCATACAGGGAGAAGCTGCTGTCGCGTCAGATGCTTCTTTATTGCTATATCTGAAGTTTAAGGCGGATGCAGATCTGCAGCCAGATTACTCCTTGTATCGTAGAGATTGTGTATGGAGTACAGCAGGCTCTGGAGTTACTGGAGGATATTTAGAGTCTTCTTATACTACTGAGGATGGGATC
>WJJK01000009.1 GCA_014729705.1 Candidatus Altarchaeales archaeon
ACCCGGCGTGTAAGCTACGCCACAACCGACCATACCAGGCTGGACACTCAAGAGTTTCTGGTCCTGGCCTTGACCGCTCTGGCCGTTAATCTGGGTGAGTCTACCAACAGTATCAATCTGGTAACCGGCTTACCGCATACCTGGATGCGGCATGCAGCCAAATTGCGGACTCTCCTGATCGGCAAGCATACCATTACCGTCAACGGCAAAGAGATGTCTTTCCAGGTGGCTCGGTGTGAGGTTGTACCCCAGGCATTTGGCACTCTGGTTGATAATGCCCTGATCGTCAATGGCAATGGCAAAGTGAAGCCCGGTCAGACTGAGCTCATCGAAAAAACGACCCTTGTGGTAGACTTTGGTGGCGGCACTGTCAATTGGCTGGCCATGCATGGCCCCCGCTACGACAGTGAGCTATCCTCTTCAGAAGACTTGGGGATGACCCGGATTCTGGAACGGCTGCGACAGGTTGTTATTGATGAGTTTGAGGTTGATTATAGCCTGCCCAGGCTTGATGAATTCATTCGAGCCGGTCATCTGGAAATTTACGATAAGCAGATTGACGTTGATTCCCTGATAGCCCCGCTTGTGGGGGAAGTCTTACCCGGTATTGTAGCCGTAACCCGAACCCTATGGCCCAATTCGGGTAAATTTGCTCCCAATCTGGTACTGACCGGGGGTGGCGTTCATTACTTTGGGCCGGCCTTTCTCCAGGAATTCGGCCATCCCAACACCATCGTTGTCAAAGATCCCCAACTGGCCAATGCCAGGGGGATGCGCAAGTACAGTATTTACTTAACTCAAACCAAAAATTGGTAATGACAAAACATAAGCAACTGTACGTTCGTACTGAACACGAGCCGATTCTAGAGGCGGTCAAAGCGCATCTTCGGGAAAAATACGGCCCCAACTCCGGGATGTTTTCAACCTGGATGTGGGAGGCCGCCCAGATGCGCTTGGCTGCCGAAGGCGGCATATCGTCCAGGGAAAAGCGGTTGCTTGAAGAGATAGCTGCTCTGGTCAATCGCATACTTGACCGGAAGTTATCCAACCTATCTATTCAACCGTCCGAGATTGAGCCGGTTCAACCGGACGATCCGGATCTAGCCAACCTTTTAGGAGGAAAAATAAATTGGACAGAATAACCTTTGATCAGGCCGATTTTCCAAAGCCTTTATGCTCCTGGGACATTGAAATCGACAGCAGTAAATATTTCGATGGTCCTGAAAAACCCGATTATCGGGAGATGGGCATCACTTGTGCAGCCGCCATCTCAACCGATGGGCAGCCAACCGAGCTCTTCTGGGCCGGGCAAAGTGCCGGAGTGTTCAACCCAAAAATGGCCGAGGCCGAACTTATCGAGATGGCTGAATACCTGCTAGTCCGTTACCAGGCCGGCTACTCGATTTTAACCTGGAACGGCCTTTCGTTTGACTTTCGCCTTCTGGCTGAACTACTACCCAGCTATAAACCAGACATCGAAACGATGGCCCTGGGAAGCGTCGATCTGATGTTCCAGTTCTTTTGTCAGCGGGGGTTCTTCTTGGGTCTGGATGCTGCCTGTCGGGGGATGGGGCTTGCCGGCAAAGAGGCGGCACCCTCGATTAACGGGCAACGAATGGATGGGGCTTTAGCTGCCGACCTATGGCCCGAAGAGGCCGAAACGGTCTTGGCCTATGTTGACAATGATGTAGTGCAACCGCTACAATTAACCCAGGCTATTCTTCAACAGCGGCACCTTACCTGGGTCACCAAGCGGGGTTCCTTATCGGCAGAACGTTTTACTCATCTGAAGACCGTCCAAGAATGTCTGGATTTGCCTTTACCGGACGTGTCTTGGATGAACAATCCACCCACCCGCTTGTACCTGGCCGGTTTCTGGCCTCGGGCGGTTGAAATCATTAATGAGAGACATTCCTTCTAGTTACCAGTTAAGAAAATCGAAGATCCCCCCGGATGAGGTAGTAGAGGCTATCAAAGCCTTTCCTACCTCATCTTTTGTTCAAAAGAGGGCTAAACTTGTTGTCCTCTTGATTCTCGATGGGTTTCTGTTTGGCCACATTGAGAAATTAGTCCTGGCCGATATTCACCTGGATTTGGGTACCATATCTTCGGCTGGAATGAGACCTTTGTCTAAAGATACCCTTGCTTTTCTAAAAGAATATCTAAAAGTGCGACCTCAGAAGGGCCGCACTCAAGACCTTTTCGTAACTGATTTTGGCACTACCGTTGGGGAAGACACACTCTACGCTGGTGTATTTCGGTGGCTCCGTTACGAGGTTGGTACCGATTATACGCTTCGTGACTTTTACCAGTATTATGTCGATCAAACGCTCAAGAGGTTTCCTCTTCTAAAGCGTCCTGCTCTTGGTCGAGAGATGGGTCTGTCTTCCCATGCGTCGATTGTAAACCATGTTCTGACTTTTGGCGATCCAGCCGTTGACAGGAATCTAGAAGATCCTGAATAACATCCTCTTTTTGGGGTTCCCAGGAGATCCATAGGAAGTTTACGCTCTTTATTGCCATTTCTGCTCCTTTAGTTGATTGAAAAACCTCGGTGGTGGCCGGGGCTTTTTTAAATTTTTAGTGTTTCTCAACTATTGACGCTAACACCGATAATGAACGATGTCATCGCCCTCATCATTTGTGGTAACCACAGCGACGATACGATTCCAGCCGTCGCTTTCTGGGTGGCCTGACCGATATTCTTTGGCCACCCGCTTGGCCTCGTCCAGTGTTTCGATTTCGGATTTGACTATATACCAGGCCAACAAACCACCACTACCATTAGCTTTTTTTACTCTGTACGGTTTTACTTTTTTTAGTGTCACTTTCGCTTCTCCTTTAATTCTTCGCAGATGGGGGTTCCTGTTTTTTCATCCACCCACAAAATTCCTTTTTCGTGGGCTTCTTTCACGGTATAGCCAGTCTCGTACCCGAATTGGTTCCGGGTCATCTCGTCTGGCGGTCCCATTCGATACCACTTGAGACCGTCAGCGCCGTGACCGAAAAAGAACCAACCATCTTGGCCTAACCACTCGCCTACCTTGATTTGCTGTGTACCTTTTTCTTCTACTACTTTAATCACTTTTCATTCTCCTTGCCCGGATAGGCTCCGGGCGGGCCATTACTCTTTGAGATTTTATTTTTCTTCTACATACAACTCGGCGGCGCTTTTTGCTTCCGGCGCGCCACCGGCCAAGCTGATCGCCCATTTTTGCAGCCGGTTTTCGTCGTACCAATCATCTAAAATCGGCAGTGGGATGTGTCGACCATTGGCAAAACGAGCGCAGACATAATACGGGTCATTGCTCCCCGGTTCGGAATATTCCCAGACCCACTCATCGCCATCGTAATATTTCTCCTCCATTTGGAGAAACGACGAGCGGGCGGTAAAGTAGGATTTTACGGCATATTTCACTTCTTTGAACAAGCCTCCAAAACGGAACTTGAGGAAAGAAAGCGGATCGGGGATTTTCAAGGTTACTGAACGGTAACGGATATTCCAGTACCTTCCGTTTTTGATGTGGCATCCAGAAAAAACTTGCGGGTACTTCCCAATGTGATAAACGCCCACACATCGGTAATTTAATGCGTCGGTTTTTACTAATGATTGTCCGTCTTCCGATAAAATGTATCCTTCCTCTAACAATTCTTCCACTTTATTCTTAGACATTTTTCAAACCTTTCCGGGCAGGATTTGCCCTTGCTATTTTTTGCCGGACCGGATTTGTCCAGCAATTTTAATTTCACCCTCTCTGCATTTCTCAATCGGACTTGAGACTGGCTACGGTTGCATTAGGCGGGCCACTAATCATTTTTACACTTTTTCACAAAATTCTTGTATCCTTCTTCTGTCATTTCAACTTCCCAGGCTCCCCCTCCAGCCTGGGTATACTGCTTCTTCCAGGCTGCAAACCGGGCTTGCACTCCCCTTCTGGGAAAAGTCAACTTGATAACTTGCCGATTTTTTTCTCTTCTGAGAGCAATGTAATCTTTGTCCGGCTCTCCCCAGATAATACGTTCTTGTCCGGGCAGCAGTCCTTCAAGGTTCTCTTTGGCCAGGTCAAAAATAGATTTTTGTTTTTCGATGGTAAAAGTAGGGTCTTGGGTGTTGACCCAGCTTTCGTGTTCCGGGATCTCAACAATTTCGTGACCCATCCCATAACCCCTACTTCCGGGGCTTTGCGGGTCCAGCCAACGAGCTTGAGATCCGTAACATTTCTGCCACCGCACCAGGGCCATTTTGCCCCGGTATTCCAGGATTGTGCCTTTGCGTTGGTTTTTCCAGGCGATTATTTCAGTCATGTCACATCCTTCTACACTGTAATTAATCACTTAACAAACTACCCAAGTGATGTCTTGGGTAGTCTATAAACGATCAATTACGCCATTGGGTGTAACCTTGTCCATCGGTATAGGTGTATTCATCCCAGGCTTTGTGGATATGATAGCCGCTATCCTTGCCGGTGGCAATCACCCAGAAACCATAGCCTTCTTCCAGGCGTTTTATCTCTTCCGAGTTGTCATCAACTACTACGAACTGGTTTGGCCGGCCTGAGGCCGGATACGTTTTTACTAAAACCGTTTTTGACATCATTTCTCCCTTGCTCTTTTTTCAAACTTCTCAACCGATTCGTCAATGATCCTTTGGGGGGTGACAAGGTTGTAAAGCCACCATAGCCAATCGTAGCTCTGGGCCAGGTAGTAGGCCATGTCACCCCATTCTCCCAGGCGTTCTTGTTTATTTGTAGCCAGGATTACTTCAAAGATTTCACCTCTCTTCCAGCCAATCACGGGTGCATCCGGTCGGCTTCTGTCTCTCTTCTCTTGAATAAACAGCTTTCTAAGCGCAACGGGTTTTGTTATCAGGATTCCATTGCGCTTAATAGCGATCTTCCAGGCTGCATTGATAAATCTATTCCTGGTCATCTTTCACCAAGCACCATCCCGGCCTTTCCCGATCAAAGACGAAGAGCTCTTCTACCAACCTTTTAGCTTCTTTTAGCTGCATAGTTGGGTCCAGGATTCTGGTAGCCTTAATCAAGGCAATCTTGGCATTGTTAGCCAGCCGGGTACCGCCATGCAGATGATATGATTCAATGATGTCTTGGGCGGTTATCGCCCCAACGTCAAAGACGGTGGTATCCCATTCATGTTCGCTAATTTGTATCCACTTAAAATGGTTTTGGGGGTTGATCGCAGCCAATGACAAAACCTTGCCGGTTAGAGACTGCATCTGTACCAGGTCAGTCGCTGGCATCTGACGGTTATTCTTCTTAAAGTTGACCGTAACCATTGGATTTTTGGTCAAATCGTCTTTCCAGATGAGAGCGGCCAGACCAGCATCCGATTCTACAAAAACGACTATTTTATGGGGTAGGTCATACTTTTTGCCATATATTATCATTTTTTAATCTCCTTGTACCCAAAAGTTTCTTGTTTGCGGTTTGATATTGGCGTCTTTGGTAATTTTGAATCGAGTATCATCGCTTGTTATTTCAATACCCGGTTTCCCTACAGCCGCAATATAGACAAATAGCTCATCAAACGCTTGATGAAATTCAACATTTTGAACTTCGACTCCGGCTTCTTGTAGGGAGTCAATCTTTCCAAATAAAGCTTTCATCTGATCTAATGTTATCACATTCTTTTCCTTTCTTTTCCTTGCTGGGCAAGAGTTCAACACGTGTTATTACCCTAAAATCTCTTCTACCCGATGGATCGGCCCTTCTTCCAGTAGCTCAATCCGATCTGCAAAATAACTTACGGTGATATACGGGTATCCATTATCGTCCAGGACGATAACCGGCTCTTCCAGGCGACTTTCATCACCTCCACCGGTGTAAACTTCGTGATACATCAGCAACTCATCCCCCGGTGGTAATTTTGATAAAATCTTGATGGCTTCTTCTACGGTCATTGTAAAAACTCTCCGATCCGGCTCATTAGTTCTTCGTCCGGCCCAACCACCTGGTCATTGTTAGCATAATTGAACAAGTTTTCAAACTCTTTCAAGGCTTCTTTTAGAAGATCGGTGGCTTCCATCATCTGTACTGCCCAGTCTTCAGCGACATCTTTCCAGAAAACCAGGTCTTCCTGGAGCAATAGGCGCACA
>WJJK01000054.1 GCA_014729705.1 Candidatus Altarchaeales archaeon
CAATGTATCCCTGCGCTCCCCCCAAAAAAATCCGTGAACCCAAACCCAGTGTTCGATAGCTTGGGTCGTTGTTTAGGGGGGATAGTTCCCCTGTGCCCGAGTAATTAATATTGCCAAGCTGGGGGAGGAGTGTGCCCATATATGTGTATAGGGTGTTTGGGGAGGAGTTTGTTGCGGCATTATATCTTTGGTAGGCGTTTCGGGGGTTGTAGAGGGTCGCTTGGTTGAGGTCTTTGAGTGTGAAGCTTGATTCAAGTAGTTTGCGTGGGTAGCAGTCGGTGCCGTGGGCTTGGGCTTTAATGTTTATTTTCTTCCCAGATATCAGGTCCTCGATGACGTGGGCGCCGCCGTATTCTATTCCCCGGTCTAGGGATTCCTCGGTTGCGCCTAGGTATGCGTCTACTGCAGCAAGACCTGCGTAGGCTTCAACATCGTTAAGCCAGAGTTTCTGTATTTTGATGGGGGGTTCGGTGTGTCCGAAGTTCAGTATAGCGCCTGAGCTGCACATGGCTCCGAATGTGGCGCAGGTTATTATGTCTATTTTTTCTGCTGTTTTTTTTGTGCCGTATTTCTCGGATAATTCAGGGACTTCGTCGGCTCTTACGATGACGGCCCGTCCTTTTTTGATTTTTTCGTTTATTTGTTTGATTGATTTAGGCATGAACAAAATAGTGTATTCATATTTAAATATGTATATGCATTTTTAATGCAGTAATGCATATTCATGTTGGTTGTAATGAATCTCCCACCACTATCTTTGATACACAAAAAAAGAAAAGAACTTGGATTAAGCCAGACACTGCTTGCCAAGAAAGCCAAGGTAAGCCAAAGCCTCATCGCCCGCGTTGAAGCCGGCGCAGTAGACCCCCGATACAGCAAGATTGAGAGAATATTTAAGGCCCTCAACGAGTATAAGGCGGGAAAACGCATCGCAGCAAACATCATGACCGAAAACGTGATAAGCCTGAAACCCTACGACAACCTCCGATTCGCAGCTGAAACCATGAAAAACCACGCCGTATCCCAAGTGCCTGTACTGGAAAACAACGCCTGCGTGGGATCAATATCTGAGAAAAAAATCCTGGAGCAACTGTCAAACACCCAAGACGTCAACACCCTCTCCAAGGAATACGTGAAGACCTACATGGAGGAGGCTTTCCCCCAGGTAAACCTCAAAACACCTTTGTCGGCTGTATCCCCCCTGCTTGAACACCAGCAGGCGGTGATTGTCACAGAAAAAGGAGGGGTTAAAGGCATAATAACCAAATCCGACCTACTGACAGTGATGCAAACATAGTACAAAAAAAGTGCATGTAAACCAGAACAAAGTTTTAAGTTGCATATAAATTTTTTAGACAAATTATTTTCACAACGCAGGGGTTTATAACAAAATCCGAAATAAAGTCGAATTAAAAACCACAGGTATCGATGGAATTAAAGCGAGGCATTAATCTGGTTAAGCTGCTTGGATATCAAAGTCAACTCACAGCGCACCTCATTGGGAAGATCCATCACAAGAAGCTGATCCACACGACCTAAAACATCCTTTAACAGGGTATGTTGACTGCCGCAGCGCTTTTGGGAAGGGGGTTTCACACACGACTTCTTGGAATAACTCTGCTCCATGCGGGTTAACAACCGCTCAATGCTTTTTCTCTTGTTGTCTGAGACATTCTGGCTTATCCCCTTATGCCAGGAACACGAGCCCCCCCTCTTTTTGGGCTTGCCACCCCCATGCAACTCATCGGCTATGCGGGAATAAAAATTCTTTTTTGAGGAGGAAGACCGCGGCCGGGCGGGTGTGGGTTTTCCCCCGCCAACCTTATCCTTTTTCTTCGACATGAAACTCTCTATCTCATTTGAGACCGTACTTTCAATCCGGGAATTGCCGTTAGGCGAGTAAACCCTGGATGAGCCGGAACCATAGGTTCTGCGGCGCTTCGGCTGATAAGATGAACCCCCAGACTCATCGTCAAAGAAACGACGAAAACCATTACACCTCAATCCCATACCAATATATCACGAAAGAACATATATAAACCAACCCAACTAAACCAGAAGTTCCCTGGACTTCTTGGTGGCAGCATCAACCGCCTCCATAAACGCCTCAGAAACCTGATACTGCTTAAGAATCTTCATGCCCTCAATCGTGGTGCCCCCGGGGGAGCAGACCGAATCAATCAATTCCCCCGTCTTCTGCTGGCTTGAATCAGCCATCTCAGCCGCCCCCTTAACTGTTTGAACAGCCAAACCAAATGCAACCGACTTACTGAGTCCTTGTTTCTCGGCAGCCGCCGCAAGGGCCTCAATCACCAAATATATGTAGGCCGGACCCGAACCGGATAACCCGGTTACGACGTCCATATGAGTCTCCTCAACCCTATATACTTTTCCTACGGATTCAAGAAGCGCCTCGATGGCCGCCATATCCTCCTTATTCGCTGACTGCCCCACACAGTAGGCTGACGCCATCTCAGACACCAAACCACAGTGGTTAGGCATAACACGTATCACACGGGAGTCGGGGCAGCGGGCCTCAATGAAGCTAGTGGAGACGCCTGCAGCCACAGACACGATAAGTATGTCTTTAGCGTGGGGCCCAACCAAACCCAGAACCCTCTCCATCTCAACGGGTTTCACGCACAAAAAAATTATGTCGGAGGCTTCAAGGAGTTGTTTGAGGGAGTCGGACTCGGTTAAACCGGTTTGACGGGCAATCTCCTTAAGTTTATCGGATTCAATGTCATAGGCCGTTAAATCCTCCACGTCAACCACCCGCTCAGACAGAAAACCTTTAAGCAGGATGGAGCCCATGCGGCCTGCACCCACAAAACCGATTCTATTTGGCATAACAGATATAATTTTTCTACTTCAGAGATTAAAAAGG
>WJJK01000010.1 GCA_014729705.1 Candidatus Altarchaeales archaeon
CCACTACACTACGGGGCTTTTTAGGTAATTGGTTTTTTCTTCTTCCCGAATTCCTTTTCGGAGTTTCGGTGCATTGAGTGTGAACGAAATGCGCCCATATTCGTCGGATATCTTCGGCTATTTATGGTGCTTGTGGTGTCTATATTTATTGCGGTTTTTTTATTTAAAGGGTGTGTTTGTTTGGTTTGTTTTGTTGGTTGTTTTCATTAGTTTTTTTTGTGGTTCAGGGTTTTTTTTGTTGGTGTTTTTTAACAATTAATTCATATTAGATAGGGGATGGTTTTGCGGCCGTAGTCTAGTGGCAGGACCTTAGCCTTCCAAGGAACGTTTTTCCGCCTTTTGGTTGTAGGACGTTTATGAAAAAATTTTTTTGTTTCGTGAACAGGTTCCGAGGTCAGCTAATGACCCGGGTTCAAATCCCGGCGGCCGCAAACGGCTCGCTCCGTTTACAGGCAAGCGGGGTTGCGGTTCTTCGCATCCTCCTCCCACAAAAAATAACTTAAAAGCTATTCCGGGTTCAAACGAGTGGATTCAATAGAATCCATTTGAGCCAAAACACGTCTAAGTGTTTTTAGCATGCCGGCGGCCGATGTTGCGGTGGTTCATATGCTGCGTGGGGGGGAGGTTTTCCTCAGGGGCTTTAAACACGTATGCCCTGAATAATTTTGGTTGGGGTTCGCTTGAAATTGCGCTGAATTAGGGTGCCGCGGAAAGCTTGTTTTTTTTTAGGTTATTTTTTCTAGTCGCTTTATTTTGTCGAGGATTTCTGGGAGGTATCCTTGGGTTAGGATGCCCAGGAAGGTGGGGGTGTTTCCTTGTTTTCTTGCTTGTTTGTTGGTTTCGTTTAGGTGGTACCATATTTTGTATTTGCTTAGGGAGAGGGTATGTGCTATCTCGTTTTGTGTGTATCCTAGGCCTCGTAAAACAATAATTTCGGCTAGTTTTCTATCTGATATCATTATTACAACTATATTAGGTTAAATACTGATAAAAATGGGTTAAATTAGTTTTATGTATGGTTTCTTTTTAGGTTTTTTTTAGTTTTTGGTTTGGTTTTCCGGTTGTTCGTCAATGAAATCAGATATTAATGTGGGCTTCACATATTATTTATCTATGGATGCTGAGGCTCGTTTTAAACAGGTTTCTGGGGCTGCGGTGAAAGTTGATGCGCCCGATATTTTCAGCGACAAGCAGAAGGTTGAGCAGGCGATTGGTAGTATGGCAGGTAGGGTGCATAGTGTTTTGCGGGATGAAAATGCCTTTGACGCTATGCAATTATTTAAGCAGTGGAGGTCGGATTATTTGAGGGAGGGTTTGGTTCGAACCCACCCTTCATTGAGGAAGGAAAAGGTTGCTTCAGAGGATGCTCATTCTGACCCCCTAGGCAGACACAACCACCATAAGGTTCAGCAAGATGAGATGGAGTTGTCGCAGATGGCTGTGGGTTGGCTTATGGCTGAAGGATGGGTTAAACCCCGGATATTAGGTGAGGAGGTTAAGCCTGAAAGCCAAAGGGTTGAGGGATCAGACAGGTTTATGTTTACGCTCCTACCCGAGAAGGAGAGGGGAGGTTATGAATGGAACCAGGGATTCGGTTTTGATGATAAGAGGATTACAAAGGTGTTTGTTAAGACTGCGGGTTATGGCATGAGCCGTCGACAAGCCACTGAAGGAGGGAGTGTCGGTGGTTTCGATTCTGCGATAGGCCGGCAGGCGGGGCTGCTTCTAGCCTCCATGGGGGGTAGGAAGAAGTTCATGGGTTTTGAGGAATTAGTTGATAAAGCGTGTGAGGGGACGGGCATTAAATCCGGTTCGGATGAATCTTTATTTTTAACCGCGGCAGCGGTTGGGTGGAGGCTGGCAGAAGAAGGCGTGAAGTTGCGGGGAGACTTCAGGTTAGATGATTTGACTGTGGCTCCCCGGTTTTCTCAGGATCCTAAAACAGATCACCAGAAAATCCTTGGTAAAGCCCACGACATAATCGATCACCTAAGGGATGAGGGGGGGTTGCCCTTAAAGCAGTTGATTTCAGGCGGCCGGGACCAGGTTTTTATGAACTCGTTGTTGGTTGGTTACCTGGGTAAAAAGAGGTTGGTTGAATTCGAACAACGCGAAGGCGAATCCTTTATCTCAGCCAGGGGTTAACTGGTTTTTTTTATGTTCCGTTTAGTTTGTCGTCTATGTCTTTAAGTTGTTTTCTTATGCGATCCAGTTCCTCAAGGTGCTCTTGATCTTGCGGGTTTGTTTCAGGCTCCTTTTTCTCGGGCTTTTTTTGTTTTTCAGGTGGGCTTATTTGTTTCTCAAGCTGGTTTGCTAGCATACCCAGTTGTTCGCCGAAGTGTGTATGATCATCTGATTCTTTTTTTGCAGGCAGAGTCTCCCCCGCGTGTTTTAGGGTTGGTTTTTCCATTGCAGGAGGGGTTTCCGTGGGTGTTTCCTCAGGTTGTTGTTTTTTCTGGGTATCAGGGAGTATGTCTTGTTCGTCGTCTAGCATTCTGAGGGCTTTATCCTCGTCTTCCATAGTCTTCTGGGTGTCGCGGTATTTCTGTAGAATCCTTTTGATTTTCCACTTCTCCTCACGTATCACGAAAATCGCGATGAAGGCTAAAATCAACACCAAAAAGGTTATGATAAAGACGCTCGACCAGAGGATGACGGGGTTTATGGCGTCCAGGGGGGAGTCCTCCTCGTTTATGGATCTTATGTCCAGCAGAAGTTCGTCGCAGCGTATTGTGTTCTGCCAGTCCCCTATGCTTCGGTATATGTCTCTGGCTTGTATTACGTAGTCTGCTGAGACGTCGTATTCGCCGCGGCTGTAGTATTCCACTGCGCGGGCGTAGGATTTCGTGGCGGAAACTCCTTTACCGCAAAGTGTTTTGAGGTTTTGGGCCTCCCATCTTTCAACCGAGAGGTTGACGCCCTCAAGCAGGTTTATTTCCGATAAGGCGTCTTCTGCTTGGGATAGGCACTGCGGATACTTAGTTAAGTTGAAGTTTTTTTTAGCTTCCGCTATTTTTTTCTGTATTTTTCTTGAAGTCTCCATTACGTGTATGGATTTAAGGATCTTTTCTTCAAGGTTTTCGGCTTGCGCTATTTTAGCCTCATCCCCTGTTGAGTCATATATTTCTTTGGAGGCTAACACCTGCCGCCGAGCCTCATAAAACTCCCCCAGTTTATAGTGTTTATAGGCTGAGGAGTAGTTGCTGTTGGCGGTGCGGTAGAGGAGGGAGCTGTTAGCTAATTTAAGCGCCCGCTCATAGTCAAGCACGTTATCTGCCGACAGGTAAGTGTCTGCGGCTTTATCCGCGTAAATAATGCCGTCTGTGAAGACGCCGGCCCTAAAGTACTCCTGCGCGCGGAATAATAGGTTGTTTGCATCGATTTGCATGCTCGCCTTAGAAGCCAGGTTCTCTGTTTCATTAACTTTCGACGAGTGGTTTAGGAATAGGAAAAGACGGTAGGCTTGGGTTGAATAATTTATGGTTTTCTTGAATTCTCCGGCTGCGTAGGCTTTTTTGGCTTCACCCCATGTTTCGTCGACCTCTATGTGGGTTAGGGAGTGGTTGATTAACTTGAGGGTGTAGTTAACCATAACGTAATCGCCTAAACCTTTGTATATTTTCCAGGCCCGAGTAGCCTCTGAGGTTGCCTGCCCCCACTTTGATTTGTTGTAGAGTGAGAGGGCTTTCATGTAATGCCTATCGGCTAGTGTGTCGTTTACGTAATCCCAGTTTAGGGTGTACATGGAAAGCCGTCTTTTATTTAGGATGAATACTTCATCCAACCCGTCTCCGGTTGCATCGAAGGTAGCTGCTTGGAGCACTAGGGCGCCGGTATTAAAACTCCATTCCAGATCCCCTGACTCATTATAGGCGTGGATGGTGTTGCCCTTTAAAGTTAAGACCTCCCCCTCATTTAATCCGTCTATTTTGCCGTGGGAAATGCTTTCCCGGGGTAGGAAGAGGGAGGTATTCCACAAAAGATTTCCGGTGTAGTCAAGAACAGACAAGCCCCCCCAGGATGTGAGGAACATAACCTCCTTGACGCCGTCTCCTGTTATGTCCCCTGCCTTAACGTCTATTATCTTGTCTTGGGCATCGTATTTCCATTTCAAGGATCCTTTGCTTGATAGGGCATGCAGATACCTGTAGGATCCAGCCAGGACTTCAGGTTTACCGTCCCCCGTTAAATCCGCTGCCTCAATGGCGTTGACCGACCCCTCCGCGGCGTAACTCCAAATGAGGCTGCCGTCTGAGCCTGAAACCGCGATTACGTTAAAATCCCTTGCCCCAGCCACAACATCCTTGACTCCGTCGCTGTTTACGTCGGCAACCTCAAAGTCCAGGAGGTAGCCGTACTCGTGTTTAGCCCATTCATTGAAGTTGCATGCGGGGTTGCCGCCGCACATGACGGGGTCCTCAACCCGGGAGACCCGGAAAAGATAATGTCGATACGGGGAGCGGGAGGATACACACTCTGAAGCCTTAACCTCTGAGGCAATCAATATGTCGGGGATAACATCACCTTCAACGTCGACTACGTCAACCACCCTAGGGCGGTTTTCAGGCCAGATGATTGAAACCTTGTTACGCCACACCAGATCCCCTGACTCATCCAGGAGATACACATAACTTGAGGCGCCGTTAAACAATCCCACCACTAGATCACCGTCCCCGTCTCCCTCAAGATCATGTATCCTAAGCATGTCACCGCCTAAGGAAACGTTCCAGACTAATAGAAGCGGCGGATAATCAGCTGCATTACATAATAATAAGGTCGATAAGACAAGCGACGTGGACAAAAACAAAAGGATGCGTCTCATTTGGATTAAAATATGTAGATAGAGTTCTTATATATACCAAGGGTTAGTATTAAGAGGATGAACGCCGAAACACTCATAGTCGTCCCGGCATACAATGAAGCCGAAAGCCTGCCGATATTACTGGATAACCTGAAGAAATTTCGGGCAACGATTTTGGTGGTGGATGACGGGTCGAGGGATGATACATTCAATGTCGCTCAAAAAAAGAAGGTGAGGGTGATAAGACACCCAGTAAACACGGGGCTTGGATCCGCCCTCTCAACCGGATTTAAGATAGCTAAAAAAGAAGGATTCAAATACTTGATCACCATCGACGGCGACGGTCAACACAACCCCCAAGACCTTGTGAAGATAATCAGGAAGTTGGGTGAAGGCACAGACGTTGTTGTGGGGGTTAGAAGCATAAATCGCGAGAAAATGCCGTTCATCAAAAAAATAGGCAACCTAGTGTTAAATGCCGCTACAAGGTTGTTTTTTGGGGTGCATTCAAAGGACAGTCAAAGCGGGCTTAGGGGATTCAACGAAATAGCCATAAAAAAAATAAACATAACCTCACCCAGATATGAAGCTTCCTCTGAGATACTGTTTGAAGCTAAAAAAGCCGGCCTAAAAATACGGGAAGTGGATGTGGAAGCCATCTACACCCCGCATTCAATGAAAAAAGAAACAGGGATAGTGGATGGTATGAAAATCTTTGTGAAAATGATATTACATAAGGTGATAAGATGATTATAGAAGTCTTCGGGCTGGGTTTCTCGATTTTCGCATTAAGCAGGGTTTACCTCAGGTTCAGGGAAGGCAAACTCAGTCTCGCTATGCTCTCTTTCTGGGCGGTCATCTGGCTTTCGGTGGTGGCTTTCCTGCTTAACCCCTCTTTTTTCAATTCATTCTCGAAATTCTGGGGAATAAAAAGGCCTCTTGACTTCGTATTCACTTTAGGATTAATAATCGCCTACTACATGCTTTTCAGAATCTACATACTCCTTGAGGAGCTTAGAGGGCAGCTGGCGGTTGTGGTAAGCGACATCGCAATAGAATCCGAGGGAAAAAAGGATTAAAAAAAAAGGATTAAAAAGGAGAAGTAGGGGAGACAAGGTTGGGGAGGGAGGAAATCCTTCCCCTAAATCGGTTTAAGTTTATTGTTCGTGGCAGGTGCCCGCCATCTTCTCTACTCCGGTAAACTTTTTGTTGTCTACGCTGTGTTCCTTGTTGTCGAATTGATAGCTTATTTCAAAGGAGTAGCTTCCACCCTGCGAACAATTGATGACTTTGGTCATCAGCTTGTATGTGTCCCCTGGAATCAAAGTCCGACCCACCGAGATGGTTCCGGTTGAGTCGGTGTCGATCCAGTCAATGTGAATCTGATATTCCTTGTTATTTTGCAGAATCAATGTGGAGTTACTTGCTTCAGTGTGTATCTCCCAGTCCATGATTCCTATGTCTGCTGACCTCCAGTATACGGCTCCCTTCTTCTTGTAGGTTGTGGCTGTTCCGATTTTAATGAATCCGACTACAACGCCAACCGCGACGACTGCAATAACTATTGCAATAGCTAAGACCACGAGATACTCAACAGATGCTTGTCCCTTCCGATTTATTCTTTTTGCTTTCAATGGTTTCACCTTGTCTCACCCCCCTAAGAGTGTTTTACACACAGCAAGATAC
>WJJK01000055.1 GCA_014729705.1 Candidatus Altarchaeales archaeon
GTCCTGATGATTAGGTCGGGATGCGAGGACACCCAAAGGTTTTCCTCGATGTTTTCCGCTGTCACAGGCTTGCCAGCATCAACTGTTTTGCGGGCGGCCGCCACAATCTCCTGTCTGCCGCCGTATCCGATCGCAAGATTAAGTTTAAGGCGGTTATAATCCTTCGTAGCCTCCTCAAGCCTGCTGAGATTCTCAATCAACTGATCCCCTAAACCCCCTACACCCTTGATGGCGGTTAACGCCGCTTTATCGCCGCATATTCTGATCATAATCTCGTTTTCATGTATCCTCTTATCCTCCAACGACTTCACGGCGTTGTCGTTGAAAACCGAGAGAAGGGTTTTAATCTCAAGCGAATCCCGGTTCACGATGTTTTCAAGGGATAGTGCATAGATCGTCACCTCATCCACACCCCTGCTCTGGCACCAGGTTAAGAAATCATGGAACTGGGTTATGCCCATGTCGTAGGAGGAGAAAAGGCTTTTCACCCCCTTCTTCTCCATATACCGTCGGTTGCCGTCTGGAATTACCCCAATATGCATTTGAACCCCATGTAAATGAATCGAAAAATGGTTTTTAACTATAAGTTAGCCTCTGATATAAATAATTAGAAGATGGAAGGTGAAACCCACAGAGTACTAGATGCCTCAGCGGTGTTGCGGGGTGGACTGGGCTTTGAAGACGAGAAATACTTGATGCCTTCATCGGTTTTCAGGGAAATCCTGGATCCCCTGTACATAGAGAAGATGCAGAGCCTAATTAGGTTGAATAGATTAAACGTTAAAGACGCCTCAAAAAAAAGCCTGACAAGGGTTAAGGAGAAGGCGCGTGAGGTGGGGGATCTGGTGAACCTGTCTGACGCCGACTTAGATGTCTTGGGTTTAGCCCTTGAAACCGGGGGGGTGATCGTCTCAGACGACTACGCGATACAAAACACCGCCTACGCCTTAGGGGTTGAGGTGGAGCACGCCTTCCATGAACCAATCAAACAGAGAAGGCAATACACATACTATTGTAGGGGGTGCGGGCAAAGATACATGCCAGGGGTCACTGAATGCGGTATATGCGGTGCGCGTGTCAAGCGGAAAACCCAAAAAAGCAGCGTAGAAAGACTATGAGGTGGGAGGATGTTGTCAGCTGGATTCTGCCTGTCTTCTTGTGCACCGTATTTCTGGGGTTAACCCTCTACATCAATGGAAACGTCTACCTGGGGCTTCCGAAAAGCCAGGATGAAGTGGTGTACCTGTTTCAGGCTGAAACATACTCTGAAGGCAGGTTGTATCAGCAATCCAGATCCAACGCATATGAAGGCTACCAATACGTCTTCGACGACGGGCTGAAAAGATACGGTAAATACCCCCCAGGTTGGCCGCTAATACTGGCTTTAGGCGTGAAGCTGGGGCACCCTGAAATCATAAACCCCTTAATAGGGGCTATGAACCTGTATTTGATATATGTGTTGGGGAGGAAATTATTCGGCGAAACCATCGGGCAGCTCGCCCAGCTTCTTGCGTTCGCCTCGCCTGTTATGGCGTTCATAAGCGCAAGCTACCTCTCACACCCCCTATGCCTGTTTTATGTGCTCGTATTCCTATACTCCTCTTTAAGGACGCTTGAAACCGGCTTAAATAGGTACGCGGTTTATTCTGCGGCCTCCGGGGGCCTTGCCTTAATCACACGCCCATACACCGCAGCGATATTAATTGGGTTGGCCTTTTTTTCCCTGTGGATCACAGGATACGTGAAATCAAGAAACCCCGGGAAAACCCAGCTTGCTTTATTCACCCTGGTTATGGGTTTCTTCATCCTAGTCTATGGAGCATACAACACCCATATGACAGGCGGACTAAAGTCGACTGAACAAAAATACTATGAACAAAACCACCCGAAAAGAAGCAACTGCAATATGCTTGGCTTCGGAGAGGATAGGGGGTGTTATCCAACCTACGGGACGCTTGGCCACAACCTGGGGAAGGGGTTGAAAAACATCAAAACAAATTTATGGCTTCTCTCGGATACGCTTTTTGGGTGGAGCATCACAGGATTCCTATTCATACCCTTCATATTGTATGAGAGGCGATGGAGGAAGATAAACCTCTTTTTGCTTTCAGCGACAGCCGCATTAATTTTGGGCTACGGATTATATTGGAATGATGGA
>WJJK01000056.1 GCA_014729705.1 Candidatus Altarchaeales archaeon
GTTCAAGCGTACTCCTTTCGTCGTCTGTAAGCCCAGATAGGTCAGGGTAGTCCACTTTTACATCTACCAAGACGTCTCCCCGAGGGCCTCCATTGAAGCCCGCGCCGCCTTGTCCATGTAACCGCAGAGTATTTCCGTGCTTAATGCCTTGGGGTATTTGGACAGAAAGCTTTTTATCCTCCTGAATGACGCCATGGCCATTACAGGAAGTGCAAGGTGTTTTTACCTTCTGTCCTCCTCCACGGCAGGTGGAGCAGCTGGTCTGTACAACCATTCCAGGCCTTTGCTGGGTCGTGAACCCGCTTCCTTCACAGTCAGAACAAGTCTCAAACTCTACCCCTCCGCGACCCTGGCAAGTCTCACAACCTGAATGGACCTGATAACTCAGATCCCTACTGCCCCCGAAAAGAGCCTCCTTCAAGGTTACATTGAAGGAAGTACCAATAGATTGTCCTCTTTTTGGGGAAGGAGGGCGCGGAGGGCGCGCTCCGAAGGGATTACCACGTCCAAAAAAGATGTCGAAAGGATTTCCGGTAGTTTTGAAACCCCCAGATCCCCCCGAAGGAGAACCTGTTAGATCGTACATCTTCTTCTTCTCAGGATCAGACAAAACAGAATAAGCTTCCGAAATCTCTTTGAACTTTTCTTCGGCTTCTTCCACGTTTTCTGGATTACGATCAGGGTGCCACTTTTGAGCCAGCTTTCTATAAGCCGCCTTAATCGTTTTTCCATCAGCCTGGCGGGCGATCCCGAGAATCTCGTAGTAATCCTTAACCATTAGATGCCTCAACTTCTACTACGTTATCACATTGAAGACAGTGGTAAATCACCCTGCCCGCTTCGTGGAGCAGGTGCCAGCTGGAAGAGTTATCACAATAAACACACAAAGGGTAATCCGAAATGGCCATAACTACTCCAAAACAGCCTTGATAACCTCTCCGTGAACGAGAACCGTATCCTCCGTAGTCTCTAAAGCAACCACGTTAAAACACTCATCTTCTTCTAAAGAGGGGTATTTGGCTTGGGCAAAAAGAACCCTTACCAACTCCCAAAGAAGAAAAACATTATCCTCATAAATGGTAAAGTTATCCTCTCCTGCTATCTTCACACCAGAAGCAAGTTGCTTATCCTTAAGAAGGTCACTTACCTTGCCCCGAATAGGAACCTCCAGGGTATGTCTACCTTTGAGTTCCCATTCATAAGGCCGGGCAGGCAAAAGAACTAAACCAGAAATACCTTTAGCTTTGTTCATCTTAAACCCCCGCAGAAGTTCCAGCAGTAAAGTTAGTTACAACAGCGTCAGTAAAAACCCGCTTCTGTTCCGTACGAGGATCCGTCCACTTACGATCTTGGATGTGACCGGTAACCTTAACAGCTCCTTCCGGCCCAACCTGGGACAAACTCTCAGCAAGATCATCCCAAGCGGTGATGCGGACATAAGAATGTCGCAGGGTGCTTGGGTCATCTTCGCGATAGAAAGGAACCTTCACCTTAGCTTTGAAAAGCGGGGTCCCACGTTCACCGACGTGGCGAAGCTCTGGCCACTGTAGCGTACCGCTTAGGAGGAAGAAGTTCTCACCCTCCTCAGAATCAACCGGCTCTACTCCATTTACAACTATGTCAGTAACGTTCTGTCGCTTTCCCTCCCGATTTGTAAAACTACGCTCTTGGATGCGACCAGATACGCGGATCCTGGAGCCCTGAGGAAGGGTATTGAGATACTCTGCAAAATCCTCCCAGGCTGTGATCCGAAGATAAGACTCACGCGACTCACCAGTCCTCTGATCCGTAGTCGGAATACGAACCTTAGACTTAAACAGAGCCTTTCCGTTTTTGGTGTATTTCATTTCGGGCCAGCAAATCTCGCCCTGAAGGATTACGTTGTTATTCTCGTCAGCCATTATTCTACTCCTATATACTTTTGCACTTCGGCAAAACTGTTAAAGTTTTTGGGATCCTTGCCTTCCGGCAAAGAGATCACCTCCACATTTACATACTTTTCAAGCATCTTCTGAATACGCTCGGCGCCAGCTCGTCCGGCATCGTCAGGGTCCATAACAACCTTGACGTTTTCTGCGTATTTACACAACAAATCTCTTTGTTTTGATGTGATGTCGGTGCCCATAGCGGCGACGACATTATACACATCGTGTTTTGCGAACCCCCAAACATCAACAAATCCTTCTACAAGAATAAGGGTTCTTTCTTGACCAGCTTCGATATTTCCGACATAGTTTTGGGCGACATCCAAGTTGTACAAGACAGCTCCCTTGTCAATGTCCTTCATAAGGAGGTATTTGGGATCCTCATCACTGTCGGTACGTCGACCGCTGATAGTCAATAGGTTCCCGTACTCATCCCTTATAGGAATAGCCTCCCTATGCACGCCTTTCCTGTCGGGAAAGCCACCCACTTCGTAGAAATCTAAAAGCTCCGGCGGAAATCCCCGCTCTTCAAAGTAGCCAGATCTACGAGGTAGATTTTGATCCACAATCTCTTGTGGAAGGAAACTGGTGACGGGGGAACTATCTATCTTGCTCTGCCGTATTTCTCGCTGTATTTCCCGCCGTCTTTGCAACTCAAGGTACTTTTCGGATACTTCTTCAGTATCTTCAAGGCTAACCCCAGTTAGGTCTGACAAAAACTTAACCGCTTCGGGGAAAGACAAACCCTGGGTTTTCTTAACAAGTCCTATTATATCTCTATCCGTTTCTCCCTCACAATGGCGAGTATAGCAACACCAGGTTCGGGTCTCCATATTGAAACGGAAGGCAGTAATGTTATCCCCGCCGTGAACTTTGCAAGGACCACGAAGCTCCTTGTACCCCCGCTTAACAATCTTAAATCCCAAATAAGAAAGAAGCGTCTCGGGATCTACCAAGTCCTTAATGTGGGCAACTATTTCAGGACTGATCTTCACTTAAAGCCCTCTTTACCTGCTCAAATACCACACGCACGTTAGTTCGCAGGGCCTCATCACTAATGTCCGGTACGCCTTTAACGCCGGCATCACGATACCTTTTGAGCTCAGTGCTCAAGAAATCAAAGACATCATCTTCAACATCTTCGAAAGATACGTTCTCAGGATCACTTATAGTGGCCTTCAAATGATTAGAAAGCCTTCCTGCAACGACCAAAGCATCGTGGACATCAAAAACACCTTTCTTATCCTTAACCTTAGAGGCTGCAAAGGAAAGAATGGAACCTACTGGTACGGTATTAAGAACCCGGTTTACAGAATCTTTAACTTTATCGTTCTTAAAGTAAAAGAAAAAGAAAACACCCAAAGCAGCTACGCCCAGTGTTACACCTAAAACCTCAAGAATAAGTGTCAAATCCATGATCTGCTTGTTCCTCCTCGGCGCCATCCGATCTCAAATCTCTTAGCTGGACGCGCGCCTCCTCCATAGTGAGGATAGTTTTTCTAAATCGCATGTCAATACCTGAAAAATCAGTACCACCTGCTCGGGTATCCAGAATTTGGATTCTGTGAGTACCCATGGCAATCATAGTGTCTCTTCCGTATTCTTCCTCAAGCTTCTTGAGCTCATCCTTTGTCTTAGGGGCAAGGCCTAAGATGGTATTAGAATAGCGAAGAATACGATCAGAGTCCGCAAACTCATTTGCGTTTACGTGCCCTTTATTAGCACCATCTCTGCCAATCTGAGCGGCGGTCATAACAGGTATCTCTAACTGACCCGCCAGGTTCTTCAAGGCAACGCAAAGATAACCTAAAGCCTGGTACTCCTTAACACTTCCTATAAGCTGAAGATCAGCGTCGGGGAGTTTTATGTAATCAAAAATAAGACAACCTATACCGTACTGGTGTTGGTATTTACGGGCCAAAGCAGAAATACCTTCTGCTGTAAAATCAGGGTAGTACTTGTGCAAAATCATACCGCTGCTGGCAATCTGGAGAGCCTCATCAACCGCCCTATCCCATTGGGGGTTGCTGGCATAAGTCCCGTTCTTGATCTCTTTCTCAGGGACAGCCGAAAGGATAGAAAGAAGACGGAACTGCTGCTCTCGGGTGCTCATCTCGGTGTCTATATAGAGAACTGGCTGCTGCTGATTATAGGCCACGTTCTGGGCGATGTTCAAAAGGGTTGCGGATTTCCCGGCTTTAGGACGGGCACCCAGAACCGTTAAAGTGCCAGGTTCTAATCCGTTTATTGCCTTATCCAAAATGTCAAACCCAGTAGACAGACCACGAACATCTGTGGGGGCACTTTTTGCCTCTTCAACCAGCTCTTGAAGACCTTCGGAAACATCAACGGCGTCCGATCCCCTCTCACTATCGATGGAGATCTGCAAAAATCTATCTTGGGCATGACCTACAATACTTTCCGCATCGAGATTATCGCCAGTTAAAACCCTGTTTTTGTCCGTTAGTTCCTCGATTTCTATTGTAGTCTGCAGAATCTTAAACTTCGTACTGGCATCCAGAACTCTCTTTATATAGAAATCTACATTACCTGGATCTATGCTCTTTTCAAAGAGCGCGTTAACATAGTCGTAACCGCCGATTTTTTCTTCCAGCTTAAGAGTATTTGCCTGATTAAGAATAGCAGTAGTGTCTAAATTTACAATCTCTTCCCGCATGAGAGATTTGATAATAGCCCACAAAGCCCGGTTATGCACTGTAAGGAAATCTTGATCACGAAGCTTGGCCTCTACCTCAAAGAAACAACTATCCGGATCCTTTAAAACACAGGCAATAATCGCAGCTTCGTTTCCATTGTGAGCAAACTTAGCCTTAGTCTTCTCCAGATCCATTAATAACGTTCCTTAGCGATTATGTTTCTCTCATCGCGTCTGCGGTTATTCTCTGCCTTGAGTGCGTTCATCAACTCAATAATAGGTTTATCTATACCCTCAAGCAAGTCCCTCTCAGCCACAGCTATGTCGTATTCCTGTTCCAATTCCTGTAAATAAGGATCAGAGGCGATGGCATTTGCTTCTCTCTCAGACAAACTTTTTCCTGGAATATCTCCTGACCGAATAAGAGACTTGACTTTCCTATCCAATGCCTTCCTTTTAGATCCGGCTTCGACACGTGAGACGTTGTACCTATACTGTAAGGTGATTAAGTATTGTCCCAACATCACCGTGTACTGGGACAGAACCTGGGAAGGAATAGCTTCCATCTCATGCGCATCGAAGTTAAATACTTCTTCTATTTTTGAGGGCGGTGAAGCTGTGTGCAAGGAGAGATCGTCTGAAGTTCTCCTTAAACGCTCCCTAACCAGTTCATCCATTATTTTGCGCTTCCTCTATTTTCAAAAGTAAATCGGCGGTAGAAATGGGAATCTCATTGTGGTGTATACAAAGCAGGGTTTCGTCATTTAGATCACACCATTCCTTTTTCAAAGCATCTCGTTTTTTTTGCGCTCTATAAGCCGAAGCATCTTTGTGAAAATGCTCAACAAATTCGGTGTGCTGAACCCCCTGCACTTCCACGTAAAGGTGGAGTGTGGGAAGATAAAAGTCAAAAAATAAGCGCTGTCCTTTATAACTAATGTACTCTTCTTCTTTAATCAGAGTATTAGGTAGTGCTTTCTTGAGACTTTCGCGCACGCTTTTTGCGAGCTGGCTTATCATTTACTTTCTCACCATCAGTTTTTGCTTCAGACTTCTCTTCCACCAAATCTTCCGAAAGAAATTCACCTGCAATAATACGACGAAGTTTGTCTTCCAGTTCTGTGCGTAGGGGGTTGTCACTTTGGATAGTTAGCTTTACCTTATCTCTACCCTGCCAACGCTGATCCCCATAAGAAAACCAAGCACCGTTCTTGTCGATCAAGCCCATATCAACACCAAGATCGACAATCTCACCCACGGTATCATAACCTAACCCGTAGATAAGATCTACTTCCGCCTCTCGCCAAGGGGCAGATCTCTTGTTTTTTACTACCTTGAAAGTGGTACGATGTCCGTAAACCTCACCCGTACCTGGGTCCTTAAGTTTACTGGACTGGGACTGCCCTCCCCGTACCTCGATTCGATAAGCAGCATAGAAAGGAAGAGCCTTACCACCAGTGGTAGTCTCTGGATTACCATAAGCGCCTATCTTGTTTCTTATTTGGTTAATAAAGATAAGCAACGTGTTGGTACTCTTTACTACCGGCAAGATCTTTTGAATACCGGCACTGAGAAGCCGGGCGTGAAGACCCATAGTCTGCTGCTCAAACTCAGCCTCAGTTCGGGCTTCTGGAACCAGAGCGGCAACGCTGTCTATCATAACAACAGCGAACTCTCCGGTCTCCATCAGGCTTTTTGCTATACTCAAGTTGGCTTCGCCTGTTGGGGCACCGTCGACCACCAGTATTTGATCGGCGGGAAGCCCAATACTAACCAAAAGCTTAGGATCCAAAGAGTTCTCGGCGTCCACAATAGCACACCTGTGCCCTAACTTACATGCCTCCATCATCAGGCTGTAAGCTAAGAAACTCTTACCTGCCCCCTCATGTCCGTAAATCTCAGCAATGAGCCCTCTCTCCAGGCCTCCTCGGCCGACAGCATTGTCAAGACCAATGCAACCTGTAGAGATAGTCTCTCTTTCCTCTTTTGCTACTTCACCTAACCACTTTATCACGTGCCCATAGTTTTTCTCTATGGCTTTCGTAGCAACGTTAATCCTTGCCGCACTTTCTGGTTTTGCGCTCATCTAAACTCTCCAAAATAAATCTTCTTTTTTCAGCAGCCTTTTCAAAGTCTCTTTGCGAGTATTCCTTGTCATAGACTTCGTTGATTTCATTTATGAACTCTTCGTTCTTGACCTCTTCAACCTCGGAAACTTCACCATTAACATACATGCATACTCTATCCATAATGGGTCGAGATGTCAGGATAGTTAGATGGTTTATAGGTTCTCTCAACTTAAGAAAAGGCTCATACTTGAAGAGAGCATCTATCAAGACCGCAGCCTCTCGTACAGCATTTTTTCGGCTAAGGCCGAGTTTCTGACGAGATCTTACCAAATCAGAAGCGTACTTTAAATCGTCCTTAAAATCAATAGAAGCAGGATAAGGTCGGTTACTGTTGTAGTAAAATCGACGGGCATAAAAATATTCCACCAATTTTTTTACGGTAGTTATGTTCTGGGTATCCGGAAAATCCACCTTGACGACGCGATAACCTCTCTCTCGGAGTGTTTCAACGGCTTCTTCCTCGTCAAAGTATAAACTACTCATTTGATAGTACCCTCAAAAACTCCGCGTCTGTTTTTGTATGCTTTCTCAGATTACAACTAGGACAGGCCAAACAGAGATTCTTCTTCGTGTGAAACCCACCTCGGGAAAGGGGTGTTTTATGGTCCTCATGAAATCCTGCTTCCCTCAAATCCGTATGACAGTAAAAACATTTACCGCCTTTATCTCTCCACAGAATAAGTTCATACCCTGCTGGGACATTTCCTACTTGGGATCGTTTTCTTGCCCGCCGGCGGCGTTGCCTCTCCCTATGCTTGTCCTTATTGTTCTGATAGTAATTTCTGGAATACTCCAACCTTGCCTCTAGATTGTTCTCACGGCTACGTCTATTTATCTCAGCCCGGTGCTCTTTGTTCAAACCTTTCTGGTACTCCAAAATCTTCTTCTTGTTCTCTTGGTAGTACTTTTCCAGGCCGGGGCGGCGACAGGACTTACATCCAGACTGGAGCCCACTTTTAGATCTGGTATCTCTGTGGAAATCCTTGTCATCTTTGTTCTCGCCGCACCCAGAGCAAACCCTCACTAATCTACCTTCTTCAAGGTACAAACAAAGGCCCTAAAGTCATCATCCTTCTGCGACTTAAGAAGAACACCCTTCGCCTCGGGAGTGAAATAAAACTCAAAATCCTCTCCCTTCAGCTGACGCACAGAGTTCTGAAGAAGCAAGGCATCGAAGTGAAGAGTGAAATCTTCAGGAGTTTGTACCTCGAGATCCGAGCTCTCTGCCTCACCTGTAACACTTGAAGTAGAAATAGTTGCGTAACCTGATTCACGAGCATCAACTACCAAACGATGGCTCTTAGCATCCACCGTGGGCTGAAGCCCCTGCAACACATCTACAAACTCTGCCTTGGGAAAGGTTGCCAACTTCAGGCCGTTAACTTCCATGTAAGGTGTGTAGTCCGGGAACTGAGTACTGATCAAAGTACCAACCAGAACAGTTCCTCCGCTCCTCAAGAAAAACTGATCTTCATCCACATACAGATCTACGAAATCCAGGGCCGGATTGATCAACTTGGATGCAATGTTTGCAAACTTTAGGCCCAAAATAAAAGAGCCGCGGAGGCCGTTGACCTCGGCGGCACGTCTGAACTCAGCAATTTGAATGCCATCAGTAGCAGCAAATACAACTTCGTTATCTGTAAGTGTTATCTGAATGCAGTTTAGATGGAGCTTGGAGGCGTCTCTGGAAGCCGCATGGCTTACCTTAGATAAACCATCCATGAACTCAATGGCTGTAAACTGAGTAGACTTTTGTGTGTCAAACTCAGGTACTCCTCGGAAAAAGTCAAAATTTAGAAGTGGGAAGTTTCTAACGTGATTGAGGGTTCTACCCTCAGCCACACGGTTCCCACCAGAAACCTTCAACGTAGACTTATTAGTAGTCTGCAGGCGAACCCTGTGCGGATCGCCATCAAATCCAAAATCATTAAAGGTAGCAGAAACAGAACCTGCTACCGAGTTAGCCTTAACTAAAGCACGACCAGGGGTCGCTACTTCCGCGGGCACTTCTACGCGCACACCAAGCTTATCGTCGGCAGAAGAAAAAACAACACTATCTTCCGTCGCATCAATAAGAACACCAGTCTTTTCTTCTGCCACAGCAGAACTGGTGGGTGCAATCTCATTACACGTAGTCAGCGCCCGCTTTAAATCTTGAGCAGAAACGCTAATGTCCATAAATCTACCTCTCCATAGGTATAAAGACAGGGCTCTCCCTGCCGGTGCAAATCAACTATACGTCGTTATCAGAGGAAAGTCAAGAGAAATTTATGGTACCGCCGTCACTGACGAACCAAGATCGGTTTCTCCGTAACCGGAGATACTGGCGCCAAAGCTTAAGGTAGAAGAAACTACTGGAGAAACAATGGCTTTGATTTCTGTTATGCCTAAATCGTCTGGTGTTATTTGGGCTGTTAGATCAAAAGGAAATACCCGATTAACTATAGAACCAAGATCACCAAACACATCGGAGACAGATAAACTGGCAGGAATAGATACTACCCCACCAGAGGCACTAATGGAAGAAGCAAGATCAGCCTCGCCTTCCAACCCGACCACCGCCGCAATACAGGAGCGAATAGCCTCATCTAATGTGCCAAACTTAGAAATGTTACCCAGACGGCACACACGAGCCGACGCAAACTCGCCAAACAAACCATCCGCTATGGGGCGGAAGCCTCGGACATTTATACGCCAAGTCTCACTTCCATCCTGAATAAAGGCATCACTGGTACCATTCACATAAAAATAATCCCGCAACTGCCCTTCCATTTGCAATCGAACTTCCTGAACATCAAAAGGCCTATCTGGGCGCAGCTCAGCAGCGGTTATCCTATTAACTGCGGGTTCCACGCGGGGCAGCGGGAACTGGGCAGTAATAGAAGCAGGTAAATCCACGTTGCTTATAACAGCTTGGATGAAAGCACCCAGATTTAGTCCACGGAAAGGCGAGAAGGAAACATTAATAGTGTCCGTAGCGAGGAAGGTTGTGGGCCTATCTACCTTCGGAGTAAATAATACGTCAATAGTATCCAAAGCGTAGAAGATTTCTTTTTGATTTATTGCCGCGCCAAGATCGCTCTCCAAGAAAGAGAGAATGGAAGCCCTAAGATCATCTGCCTGCTGGGCAGTAGCCATGGCGGAAAGCAGAACACTGGCAGAACCTCCCGCACAGTCGGGCCTTCCTATTGTGGCTCTCAAATCGGAGGCCGCATAGGTACTCACAGTAAGTATCGCCGTGACAAAAGTCTCAGCAGCCCGTAGAAAAGCTCCTAAATCAGCCGTACCAAATAGAGAAAAAATGGAGGCCGAAAGATCTTTCAGGTTCTCATTGGCTGAGATGCTTGCTAACACATCCGAACTATGGACTGGTTGTAGAAGAGCGTTGAGGAACCTATCGTTCCTGCCCAACGCCAAAGCTCCTAAACTGGCAGGTAAAACATTGGCTGAGAGAAAGTTTACCTCCGCGGGAAGGTCAAAAGTGTTACCTATAGATTTTCCTATAGTGGCTATTAGATCGCTGGTATCAGGAGACACCCGCCTAACAAAGGCTATTAGATTGCCAAAAGCGCCCTGATGTTGAATAGAACCAACCAAATCATTGGGTCCTGGTATGACCGAAGAAATAGAAGCTGGAAGCAGACTTTCAAGACGAGAGGAAAGAGCTCCAGGAAGATTTGCTTCTGCAGCAGCAAAGCCCTTCAGTTGAGCACTCAGCGTGGGAGCTGCAATACCCAACATTCTACCAGGCAAATCGCTGAAGGTAAAACCAAAAATGTCGCCGGGAAGATCTGTTCTCTGGACGGGAGACAGGAAGGCAGGTAAATCCAGGGGCGCCCAAATAATCGCCCCCAGGTCAGGAGCCCGTATGCTAAGTACCCTTCCACCCAAATTGGGCGCCTCAACACCCAGAATAATCCCGTTCAAGTCTTCTTGGACAATCTGTAATCGGGCACCCAAATCCAACTCAGCCAGTTTACCAAGAATAGAAGCAGGAAGGTCTGCCTCCAAGAAAGCAAAAATAGCCGCACCAAGATCGGGAATAAAGGCCACCGGAGAAATCCGGGCCGGCAGATCCAAGAACTGAACAGCCTGAAGAAACGCAGAAAGGTCATCCTGACCAGCCTTTACCGCACTAATAAGAGCTTTTAGATCCGGAAAATAAAAAGCAGCAGGTGGTTTTCTGACCGTACCTTCCGTAATAGTGAAGTCCGAAATAAATGAAATACCGGATTCACTGGAAGATGGATCAGAACCAACTACTGCTTGTATGTGAGGGCCTGTATGGGCCTGGATCAAGGATTTAGCTACCGCACCAACTTCTTCGCGTCCCGCGTTATAGAGAGCGCTATTGTAAAGAAATCGGTTGTAGGTCACGTATTAGTCTCCTGGAGTTAGAGTTGCAAACTGAGGCAGTACCGGGAAGATCCTTTCGTTAGTAACCTGCGGGACCGTGAAGGGGATAGCCGAGGGAAATACATTTACAACGGCTATACCGCTGGTGGTAGTCTTAGTTTTCTGTACACTAAAGTCTCCGGAATCAGGGACAAAACCTATAGACATTGGAGTTAAATCTATAAGAGGAGTTACATTATCTATAGTCCCAAAGATAATAGGAAAGTCACTTGTAGTTATATCAAAACCTTTGGAGCCGGAGATAACTACTATTCCGCTGGTTGTAGGAGGAGACTGACCCAACATGTATTAGCTTGCCCTCAAGAAGATACTCAAGTTGGTACTTGAAAAACAAATAAATTCTTGCCCTGTACCTTCGTTAATTAATTTGCCGATAAGGGGAATTCCCGCGGAATCTACGGATGCCCCAAAAACATGGCGGACAAAACCCATAGCACCCTTACGGGAGGGGCTGGCATCGTCTATTGCCCACAAAAGGGGAACACCCGTAAATATGTTTCTGTTATTACCCAAATTTCTTCTGGGCTCATTATTATCAGTAAGGTTGGTGTAGGTTAGAACCGCCCCATCACCATTATTTGTAATGGTTTCAGGGGGATTGCCAACAATACCTAACCAAGAATTTCCTGTTATATCAACATTGATATCTGTCTTAATGTACAAACTATAAGGCTCAAAGTCTTCGTCAAAGAAGGAAACAGGTTTTCCAACACAGAGTATTCCCCAAGAATCTCCCTCGTGGTTGTTAAACACAGACACAGAATCTTTGTCCGCCGCTATAAAAAGGGCGTTATAGCCGTCAGAGTCGGTATCAAAATCGTCCAAAGAGCTCACAGAAGTTGTATCAACATTAGCTACCCCACTAGCTGGGACAGCATGGGTACCAGAATCATAGGCAGTGGCTATCTGAACAGATATATTGTCGTCTCCCGGGCTGGAGCCTGTTCCAGAAACCAGGGTAAGAAACCAGTTAGGACTTGTACCTGACTCACCCCCGTTGGAGTTCAAAACTACCTTGTGCGTGTCCGCCAGAGTAGTACTACCCGCCTGCGTCCTTCTGTCATCTTCCAATACCCAACCCGCTTCATTTACCAATAGATCAGTAATCTCATTGATTATAGCAGAGGTACCCTCAACACCCTCACTTCCTCCAGAAATAGTAACCTGACGAAAGGCAAAAGACATTATCTCCTCCTATTCTATTCTGATTATCAAGCTCGAAACGTTACTAAAAGTTTCATGATTAAACGCTTGATACTTTTGCACACCAAAGGTACCAGAAGCAGTCAGAATAGATAGATTATTTAGTATAAACGACTCAGCGCCTACCCAAGCATTTCTAACAGTTCCTGCTATACCAGAACGAGGTATAGGGGAGGTGTCATCGTAGGTCACCAAGAAAGGAAGAGCCACCCATACATCATTGGCACTTCCCAGATCATAGGGCTGCTGGTTAGACGTAAACTGATGTGCTAGAACTTCCATATCATTATTTTGGTTAAAGCCAGCAGGAGGATTTCCACCTATACCACGTACACTATTAAAGTTGGTGGTTACTACACCTCCGCCTACAGTACTATCCCCATTTACCAAGAGAGGATAAGGATTTTCATTTACGGACATGAAAGAATTGAACCTGCCAAAGCAAATACTGTCCATAGTAGTGCCGGCGCTGTTGTCGATTGTCTTCCTAGTTACCAAGGCAACCATCTCAGAATCTCCAGAAATATAAAGCTCCGTGTTATCATCCTGGGATCTAACCTGGACGGCAGATTGAGTAGATCCTATACCCGTAAGGTTGGTTGATGCGGATCGAACACCGCTGGCTGGAAAGGTATGGGTACCAACATCATAGGCGCTATGCACATCAATGGATATTCTACTACTGTCTGTAGGTGTCCCAGTACCAGAATAAGCCGTCACAAAAAAGGTGGGATAGTTCCCCTGCTCACCATTAGAAGACCACACAATCTTATGGTGCGTAGAATCTATATTTGTCCCAGGTTCAGCGGAACGATCATCCACCAAAGACCACCCAGCATCCTGCATAAAAGTATTGAGCTCCTGTAAAGCCGCAGAAACGCCCTCTACCCCTTCTTGTGTACCAGAAACTATCACTTGCCTGAATGTAAATACCATTATCCGAACACCTCCGATAACAACTCCACATTAAAGGTGCTATCCACCAAGGAGTTGTTAGTTATCTTCAAGTGGAGCTCCGAGGTCTGGTCCAAATCTTCATGATACCAAACCACGTTGTCTATGTAAATACCGCTGGTAGTAGCTTTGTACTCCAAAACATCAGCTGAAAAAGTATCTCGTTTAAAAACTTCCACAGTGGAAATAACATTGCTGCTGTTGGGAACAACTTTGAATTTTGTAACCAAGGATCTGTTATTGAAACTTTGATTGATTTCCTGGGACCCGCCCTTACTTGGAACATTCGAAGTCGTAAAAGTAAGATTTCCACGGCTGGGAAACTCCTGAGATCCAGAAACTGTAATCGTATTGCCTACAGTAGTAGTGTTCACATCTCCAGCGCCCTCTATAACTACAGAACCAGAAGAAATGCCGTTGATGTCATCTATATTAGAGCCACCTGAGCCGCCTATAGAAACTGGAATCCCAGAAATAGTAAGGCTATCGGAGAAAGTACCAGACAGAGCCGTTACATTCCCAGGAACTATTATGTTCCCAGCCGCATCAAATCTGGGAAAGTTTTCACTTCCTGAAACACCTACTACATCTTGCAGAGCAATAATGGCGTCTTTTAGCTCATTGTGATGAGCAGCCACAATAGTCAGATCTACGTTATCCCCGGAATCGTGAGAAAGAGCAGGCGTATCCCCAGCGCCACGCTGTGTGGCGCTGAAAGTTGTAGGGGTTATACTGTTGTATTCGATAGCCTCAGCCTGGGTAATGTCATCCGGATTAGACAAAATAGTTATGAAGCCAGAAGTAGGAAATCCCGAGGTAGTAATAACCGGAATAACTAAATCTGAATCTGTAATATCCGAAGTTAGCTGAGTTCTCTTATTATTAACAGCTACGTAAAGAGAGCTATCGTCATCTCGTGATGTTGGGTAGTTAGGCATTAGGCGTTATCCGTGTCCACAGATCTAACGATGTTTATTGTTCCCGGTACCAGAGACTGTCCCCGGGTACTGTCTCCAGATGAGTGAGTTCCGGAGACTGTATTGTTGGAAAGATCGAAAACCCGCAAAACATTAGAGGTAGCGGCGTAAAGAAAGCCGCTATCATAATAAGCTCCTGGACGAAAATCTACGCTAATAATACTTTCCACAGTCAAGTTCTTGTTCCTGGTCAAGCCCTCGTTTCCTTGAAATTCTTCAAAAACAAAAGCACCTCCGGGAGTAGCCACCGCCACTGCGGGCAGCTCTCCTGGTACTTCAGATACAGAAAGGTCAACCGGAGGCTCTGCTGGGAGGGAGGGAGTAGAAGTAGTAGAATACTCGAAATCTAATGTAATAATACTGGTTCCCGTCGTGGTTAGCAAGTCGTAGTTGACTTCTACAGAGCCTTTGTTCCCAGATTCTGTTGTCCAATAACCTCCACTCCCCGCCAAACGAACGTCATTAGAACCACTTATCAGAGAGCGAGTGGAGTACTCGTTCCCGTCGAAGATAAAATCCACCCCAGAAGAGGTACCAATAAGAAGGCTTCCAGAAATCGCGTCTAAATCGTTTATTTTATTCGAGGACACCGGAGGGGTGCTGGTCGTAGTAAAACGCTGTACAAAGCGATCTGAGAAGTCTGAGCCTACTTCTCGGACCCTCACATAGTTCATGTCGAAGATTCCGCTGGTAGCCGTCCCTACGTAAAGACGTCCATTTGTAATCTGCCAGTCTGCAGCTATACACAATGATTCGGAGGGGAGAGTACCGGAGGAAATCACCTGTCCCCTAAAAAGGTCTACTACATCGATTCCCCCCGAAGTAAGAACCAAAGCATACTGATTTTCTGCTATAAAAACATCCCGTACAGAGGTGGCTGTAGTAAGCGGTGTGGTTATAACAGACATTATTCTGGGAGCTCCCAAAACACTTTAAGCCTACCCTGTTGGTCGCCTATTGTCTGATCCTCAGGAAGATTGGTACGCAAATAAATACTGGTAGTGCCAGAAGCAGGAATCTGACCCACCCTTATCCCTTGATCCAGCTGACTACTAACCAGCTGGGGGGAAACATTACTCCCAGTGCCGGCGTTCAAAGTGAACTCCAGTTGTCCGTATCTTCCAGGGGGGAACAGAACGCTATTAGGCTGTTTCGTTTCATAGTCCAAAGTTCCAGAAAGGGTTCCCCAAATAGCATCTGTCTTTCTAATGGGGGTAGGCTTACCTCCAAATGTAGGATTGGAGTCGGCAGCAACACCCAGCATAAAGCTGTGAGAAGCACTACTGTAAATACCGATGCCAGCGTCCGTGTCGTTTATTCTTGGATTATAGTCTGTAAACCACTGAGCAAATCTATTTTGCAAATAAACAAACATGTCTCGGCTTGGAACATAAACCATGCCTACACTGTGACTTAAGTCTCGAGGAGAAATGATAGAAGCCTCGGAACTCTCTTCCATCAGGAAACCATCCCGTACTATGTCCAAGGACCGTACTCTTACTCCACCATTAGAATTTTCTATACCATTAAGTTCTACTTTCTCTAAAGTATCAACAGCATCGCCTGCAGAGTTGAAGTTAACACGAATAGCATGAACTTCGTGCTCTCTGTTTACCTCATTATCACTGTCGTCTATCTTGTTAGCAAACATTATGTAAATCAACCCATCGTTAGGGTTCCATATAATCTGCTGGGCATCCGGATCATCATCATTAAGCTGAGAAAACCCACTAATAGAAGAAATCTTAAAGGAGTCGATAAAAGTAATAGCCTGAGGATTAGCAGCAATACCAAGCTTGTAGATAGCAATATGACTGCCTTGGTTAGGATTGCTTCCCGTAGGATGGTTGCTGTCCGTAAGATGATAAAAATGGGTCCCATCGAAGGTGACACCAACTGTGGAAAGCAGTAAGTCTTCATCCCCAGCAACGGTATCACTTCTGTAAGCAAGACGCTTGAAGTTACCTTCCGTATCCATGACAATGGCTCGGTACTGGGTAGTTCCTATGTACAGGCTATCCTCGCGGGAAAAGATGTAGATTTCTTCATTGTCCGAATCATAAATAAAACCAGCTGGTTCAAAAATCTCCGGACTTCCTGAATCTCCCGAGTCAAAAGCGTAGCTTATTTGTCCTGTGAGGTGTTGAGTTCGAATAAAGTCAAAGTTGTCGGGGCTATAGACATCCCAAATAGGACGCAGGTCGTTAGGCTCGGTACCGCTAAGCAAAACATTAAGAGCCCAAATCTCGTCATTATCCGGATGGTACATAAGGGAAGCTGCAACGTTCTGAATATCAGCGCCCTCTCGAGAGGAAACAGGTCCATTCCTAAAGTTTATCTGCCAATCATTCTGCTGTCCTTGTCCCAACTCATTGAGCCAGGTAGGAACTAATAGACGATCGTTAGGATCAGCAGATGAGGAATATTCTACCCACCAAGGGGCTGGGTAGTTTTCTCCTTGTGGTCTATCACCAACCACAGCCTGTCCCAAATCTGGGCTGGATTTAGGAGGGCTGTCACTGGCTCTAACCTTTATAGTTTTGAAAGCCTCGCTTATATTAGAATCTATGGAAGAGCCGCCGTTCTCAATAGAAACAAAAGAAGAAGACAACAGGGAAGGAAGAGTATTTCCTTCAAAAATAGGAGTAGTGTATTTACCTGTGGCTACATAAGAACCAGCAGAAACAGACTCAAACCACAGATGGTAGAGCCTATCATCTTCCCGCTGCCAGTTTTCGTCTTTGCCATTCAGAGAAGACTCCGCAGTAGAAGCATCTGTAAAATCAATGCTTGTCTGATCGTTGTTAATCCAAGCAGACGCATAACCTGCATCGGAAGTGTCGGTGTACTGCACTGCCAGATTGCTGGCGGTCAAACCTCCTATACCCAGAAAATCTCCAGGCTCGGCCTTCCATCTAACATAGAAATGGCGCATTGGAGTAAAAGAAGCGGGGTCGGAATCTATACCCACTACATTTTTCACAACAAAGTTGGTCTTAGTTCCGTCACTTTCGGGGAAAGCAAAGCTGGGATCATCTTCAGCAAAGCGGGCCAAAAAGATACCTTTACCCCGGAAGGAAGCCAAGGAGACCTTGGTAATAACGCAAGGTTGGGTGACTCTTGTGGTCATGGCTATCAGATTCCTGGCACCCCCGGAGCTGTCATTCGGAGCATCTGTTAGGGTAGGTCGTTTCCCTGAAGCTCCAGAAATAGTAGGCATGAGCTCCAAAAAAACTCTCTCTTTGCCGGAACTGTGGTAGACTTCTATTTCCTGAATAGTAGTCTTTACACCCAAACCCGAAACCGAGGTGAAAGGTTGTACACTTAAACCTCTAATAAGAGAAGCCCCAGACCAAGTCGGGACGTCTCCTACATTAAATACGAAGTCCTGTACATTTCCTGTGAAAGCACTGGAGGAAAACTGGCTCAGAGTACTTTCAGTACCAGACCAAGTAGGCTCGTTCCCACTATCGATGCCTCGCCAAAATAAGCGCGGACCCTCCAAAAAGTCATCCGTGCTTATCTGGGGTCCTATCATCTTGACTCGAACTCTGTCATACCAATCAGAACGAATAGCAATATGGTCTTGGTGAACAATATAACTACCCGGGCCGGCCGGGTTAGTATCCCCGCCCACGTCGCTGCCGCTTATTCCTGTATACAAACCAAGATTTGACCAGCGAGGCTGAGTACTGTTATTACTGTTCAGCTCAACCCCATTGGCAACAATGGAGGCGGAAGCACCATTATCCCCCTGCCATCCTCTGTCTTTTGAACTATTAACATAATCTACAAAATAACCACTTGCGCCAACAACCTGGGTATTATCCAGGGTACCAGAAGTAAAAGGA
>WJJK01000057.1 GCA_014729705.1 Candidatus Altarchaeales archaeon
CGTTTATATGGTTTGCGCAGAACCGGCCGTACTTACGCCAGTTGTCAAAATCTGGCCGGGATTATAGCGACCGCTCAACCCGGAGAGATTGTCATCTATCCTTTACCGGTAGCAAATTGGATTTATCATATTTCCGCAATGATCAATGAAGTTTTGACCGAACAGGGAATACCTGTTTGGTGGCGCAATCAGTTTACTCTTGAATCTGGTGGAGTTTTTGTTTATTTCCGGGTTTGCCCCAGGCGAGAAGATTTGTACTTTGCCACTCGGGGTGCGGATTATATTGTAGATACATTTGGGGAATACGAAGAATATGGCCCAAATCAAAGAAAGATGTCCTCATTGTAAGCGTACCATCATACTAAAAATCGATCTTGATCATCGAGGTCGGGTTAAGCGTGCGTATGATACAATGGAGATGTCAAAGAAAACCATTTTTGACAACACTGCTGACGTGATGCGTTCTCACCAGCAAAGCGCAATGCGGGGACCGTCTGAGTTGTTCCGAGGTCTTCATGAGACTCCAAATAATTTCGAGGCCAGCCGCTACAGCTTAGACTTAGAACCTACAGTTATGAACCAGATTGTTCTTCCTTTGTTGGAATCGTTGGTGTTTGGTTGCTTTGCCGCTGGGGGGGCTTTTATGGTGATCGTGGGCGTCGATTCAATGATGACCGATCTGAGAGTGACCTGGCCGGCTGCCTTGTCTTTGTCTGGAATGGCTGGCTTTTCAGCGATGTTTTATCGGTATTTGTCCTCATCCGGGTTCTACCGTGACATCATCCAGAAGGTTGAGAATGTCACCAAGCGTGACATCAATAATGATGGGTATATCGGGGATCCCGAGAGTGATAGGTCAATCGCCCTGGAGATTACCGAAACCGGGGCTAAAGGAAAGTTCTCCAAGCAGTTTGCCGATTTACCAGGCCCCTTACCTGATTTACAACGATTTGCAGCGGCGGTAGTTACCGGGCAGGTAACGTTTTCTGAAATGGGGGCAACCAAAGCCGGATATGGACAGAAAAGTTTCATGAAGCTCAGGGAAGTGTTCTTGCATCGGGGTTGGGCTCGGTGGAAGAATAAAGATGCTCATACCGAGGGAGTCGAGTTGTTACGTAATGGGGAGTCGGTCTTACGGGCGATTGCTCAGGCTGAAATAGCAGATGATTATGACGATCAGTCTGATCACTTATCTGGTAGATATTCACATATAGATTTGAGGTAGAAATGTTTCAAAAATTTGGACAGGCGTTTGGAGTGACAAGCGGCATCTTGATTGCCATCTTTGCAGTAATATTGGCTTGTGTAATGTTGTGTGTTGTTTGCAATTTAATGGCTGTGGTGGGAGGCGAGATCCAACAGGATTATCCGACCACATTACAGGAATCGAAATAATGCAATTAGGTACCCAGATTATTTACGTACCCATGCATGCTGATGGGGATATTAACCACCCCGATTGTGAAGCTGGGTTTGTGACTTCTGTTCGGGGCGACACTGTTTTTTGTCGATACTGGAGTAAGTATCACCCCAATGAGTTGAGGACTAAAGCAAACAATGAGGGTACCCCGCTATCCCGTATTGTAGAAAAAGACACTGTACCTCAACGTCAAGTTGAGGATGCCATTAGGGATTACGTTTTATGAGTATTTTTTCCAGAATCGGGGACTTTATCTCTATAATGCGAGGCGACCACCGCTATGACGATCTGGTTGTTTGGGAGTCGGAACAGGCGTTCTGGGAAAAGGCCAAATACCGTATCCCTAACTTGGTACCGCAACATCGGGTAGGTAGACGCAGGATAGACTTTGCCCAGCTTGATACCAGACTGGCCATTGAGGTTATGGGTAAGCGGTATCATGGTGGCAATACAGAAGAGTCTATCGAGGAAAGCTGGGTGTCCCTGGTTGCTGATTGGGAACGGGGCCGTGAGTTACTTAAAAAAGGCTGGATCCCAGTTTATTTCCCGGCTGCGGATTGTTTTTCACGACCTGAATATGTAGTTAATGAGGTTTTACAGATAATGAAAGGATTGAATCGTGGCTAGATATTGGAACAAACAAGCTCAAATAGAATATGCAAAAAAGTATATGCCGGATAATGTTAGTAATGTTGAAACTGGAAAAATAAGAATACCGATTGAGAGTTTACCATCGGAGTATGATAATTATAAATGTCAACATGGGGGTTGGGTAGTAAGTGGTAAAGTTTGTCAAACTGTAGGAGAATATAAAGCAGCTGGTCCTAATCCATTAGATTTCATTGGCTGGTAAAAATGACTAAGCCATTCCTTAAGTGGGTAGGTGGCAAGCAGCAATTACTTAATCAGTATGACCAACTTTTTCCTAAAACGTTTGATAGTTATTTCGAGCCGTTTATAGGGGGTGGGGCCGTGTTTTTTCATTTGCAGCAGAAAGGAATAACCGGTAACATTCGGTTGTCGGATAGCAATGAAGAACTCATAAATGCCTATCGGGTAGTCCGGGGCCATATTGATGAATTGATTGCCATGTTGAAGTTTCACCAGGAAAACCATAGCAAGGGATACTATTACAGGATTCGAGAATTGGATCGGTTACCCATTAAATTGAATCATATCGAGCGAGCCGCCCGGACCCTGTATTTGAATAAGACTTGCTACAATGGCCTGTATCGGGTTAATAGTAAGGGTCAGTTCAATTCCCCTATGGGAAGCTACAAGAATCCAAATATCGCAAATGAGAGCGTTCTGAGGCAAGCCAGCGAAGCTTTACAGGATGCGTTTTTGATGTCAGGTGATTTTAGCGGTGTTCTTAATTGGGCAATGAGAGGGGATTTCGTGTACTTCGACCCTCCTTATGATCCGATTAGCGATACGGCCAATTATACCGGCTATACCGCCAACGGATTTGATGACAAAGATCAATTTCGGTTATGGGTATTGTTTCGGGATTTAACCAACCGGGGGTGTTACTGTATGTTGAGTAATGCTGATACGGAGTTGGTGAGAGATACGTACAAGCATTTTAGAATTGAAACGGTTCAGGCCAGGCGAGCGGTTAACTCAAAGGCCGGCAAAAGAGGACCGATTAACGAAGTGGTGATATTAAATTATGACAACTGAACAAGATAAGGCGATGCACATCAGGCAGATACGTACATTGCGAGCAATGGCCTGGGAAAGAGCGAAGGGCGAATTGCAGGCGATGTTGCAGACTTTTTGGGATGAATACGAAAAGTTTGAAGTGTTGGATGATTTGATCAAGCAGTTTATCAAAGAAATTGAAGATGATGAGTTATACACCTAAAGGAGATTAAAGTGAAAAGTTTCTTAAAGAGGTTGACCGGGAGAGCAAAATCCAGTAGTAAATCAAACAGGTGTCAGCACTCTAACACGAAAAAGCAATGGTTTGACGACCCCGATAACGGTGTTAGAATATGCAAACTTTATTGTCGGGATTGTCATACGTTGTTGCCAAAAGTAGTTGCAACTGAATCGGTAGAATACTTTGATCTATATTACAAGAGTACAAGAATTAAAAGTGGTATTCCTTACGTTACTGCCCAGGCAATGGTAGAACTTCATTGTTTTGAAGCCGGAGCAGATCCCAAAAATTATGTCATCAAGCCTTATAATCAATAGGAGATTGAAATGAAAATCAACATAGAACAAGAGCAATTAAACAAAGGTTTGGGTATCGTTGGAGGGGCTATCGAGAATAAAACGATAATTCCCATTATGACTAACGTTTATCTGAATGGTACCGGTAATCAGTTGGAATTACGGGGGGCCAACAACGAAACCGTTATAGAAACCGTTGTTGAATGTATTGTTGATGAACCCGGTTGCGTAACGTTGCCATATCGCTTGCTGTCTCAGTTGGTTGCCGCCCTTTCCGGCGAAATTGAATTGGTCTTGAATCCCGAAAACCAAATTGTTAAATGGAAATGCGGTAATCGTAACGGCTCAATTCACGGTTTGTCGGGTGATGAGTATCCAGAGTTTGAATTTGATAATGATGGTGACAACCTGGTTTTGTCCAGCGTAGATTTTGCCGATATGCTTGAACAAGCAAGCGTAGCAGCCGGTAAGAATCCCGGCCGGGAATGGTTAGAGAGCGTCCACTTTTCCTCCACAGCGTTGCAATCCGGGGATGGTTTTCGGTTGGCTCATCGTTCGTTTGCCGGGATACCGTTTGAGGCTACGGTACCGGCTCGCACGATTAGTCAGGTAATCAGGGTATCAGGAGATGCCGATCAGGTAGGGATCTCGCAAAGTGGCAAAAGCGTCCTGTTTGATTTTGGACTGACCAAGATCCGGGCAAATACCCTGGAAGTTAAATACCCTGATTTAATCAAGGCGGTCCCCGATGAGTTTAGCACGGTGGTACATGTAGACCGAAAACGATTGTTACGTGACCTGCAACTGGTTCAGGTATATTCCGGCGAGTCTTCGAATCGGGTGATGGTGACTGCTGATAGCTTTGGTTTGCGGCTGTATAGCAATTCCCCGGAGTTGGGGGTATACGACTCAACGGTTGAAGCCCAGGTAGAGGGGTCGCCTATTACAATGATACTTAATGCAAAGTATCTGACAGATGGTGTATCAGCTATTAAGGGAGATACGCTACGAATCAGGCTGGCTGATGAGGGGTTGCCGATTGCCCTGGATTCGGAAGATGACGATTATCTGTATGTTCAGATGCCGATGTATGAGAAATAGGGGGGCAAGGATAATGAGGAAGATTATCGCAATCTTGATTATATGTGCATCAATCGGTTTGTTATTTTACAAAACTCTGTGGTTCTGGGTGACTCATCCAGAACTAACGCAGATGCAGGTGTTTATTGATCGATGGCCCTGGATGGTGTTGGGGATAGCAGGAGTTATTGTTGGTCTTACCATTGCAGAATCACGAAGATAACTATATTTATTGGTTGCAGTCCCCTGGTGGTTTTTTAGAGGGTATAACTGATGATAGTCATCCGTTAATGTTGAGTTATCGGGTTATTACGGGGCCTGCTACCGGGTGTAGAGGTCGAAAAAGCAAAAGACTAACAGATTACTTTTTGGCTATAGGACAATTGAGGTTAATTACAAATCCGCTTGAGGCTTATGCTATAGAAATAGCAGCGGGGAGGTAATTGTGTGTAAGCCAGTTACGGGAATGAGAATATTAGAAGCTATACAGGAAACCACTAAAGAGGCAGAATCAACCGGTAATCTTTGTTACCTGTATCAATTCAAGGGTGGCTACCTAATCTCGACCACATATTATAATAACTGGCTGTTTCAGGCTTACCCTGGTGGCCGCAAGGTATTGTCACAGCGAGGTAGTAAACTGGTAAATCAATACAAAGCTCGAAAGGAGAGATAATGAAGGTAAAAGTAGGTGATAAAGTCTATCAATGTGAACCTGGGCAACCTCTTATGGTTATCCTGACTGCACAAGATAGGTTTAATATTAACCACATGCACCCTAATGCAACACGGTATGCCGTGTTTGATGATGGAGATCCGTCATTTCAAACAGATGAAGAGAAATTTACCTGGATGGATGAAGGTGTGATCAATGAGATTTAATCCGTTCAAGAAAAAGAATCCTAAAATCAAAAAAA
>WJJK01000058.1 GCA_014729705.1 Candidatus Altarchaeales archaeon
ACCGTGTTCGCATAGGAGGTGCTTTCAACGATCACGTGGTCTGAGGCCTTTACGACGGGAGTCTGGGTTTCAATTAATCCCTCGAGTTCTAAATCCATCATACTCCAAAACTCCTTTGAGGTTACGTCGTCTAGGGCGTCGGATGATAATGCTATGAAGGCTGCTCCCTTTTTAACGTGATTTTTAAGGTCTCTGAATGTGCCGGGGAGTATGGCGTCGGCTTTCACATCCGACATAATCACTACGTCGAAATCGGTTACGGGGGGTATTACCGGGGGATTCGCCGCCTGATACTCTACATGGGGTAGGCTTTCAAGCAGAAGCCTGAGGTACCTGTCTTTGCCTTCAGAGGATAGTAGCAGGACTTTGTTCACCTTTACAGCCGGCAGGTGGAAATAACAGGAGTCATCTAACCCCAGGGCATCCCGGGTTTCGGCTTTCACCACCAAATTTTTGGCTGATAAATCGGTTTCAGCTTCTAATTCGACAACCTCCCTGCCGCCTGGACTAATCTGTATGTCGTAGGATTTTACTGCGTTTCCCCCGTCGACGAGGTTTACTTTAACTTGCCTTGCCTGCTGCCCGAAGTTGGATAAGGCCAGTAAACCAGTCAACTGGTTTTCCGTTAACAGCCTTCTTTGAAGATGGCACCCCACTACCCCCACATTCTCCGCCTGGCCTCCGACTTTAACCAAATCCACCTTAAAACCCCTGTTCTTCAGCAAGGCGACTGCGGAGTTGATGGTGTTCGGGTCTTCTGCGAAATCGGAGACCGCGAAAACCCGGTTTCGAGTGTCCGGGGAGCGAAGGTCTGAGGCTAGATACAGGGCGTCCGAGAGGCTGGCTGGGGCTTGATGGGGTTTGAGGTTTTCTAACGTCTTCTGCAGTTTTTCGGGGTCGGCTTGGGATAAAACCTGTATGGGGGAGACGCCGGATAAAACCAGTGACGCCCTTGACTGGGGATGCAGCTGGTTTTTGGATTCAACCACCAACTCCAAGGCCCTATTGAATCGGGTTGGGTGTACGTCGGAGGCGGTCATGCTCGCTGAGGCGTCTATAACGTAGACTACGTTCTCCTTCTGTCTTACTACGTCCCTTAAATTTAGGAGGGGGTCTGCCAGCAGCAGGGAGAATAAAATAATCAAAAGTATCTGCAAGAAAAGCAGGGGGTCGCCTATGATTTTCTCAAGGAACCCCCTTAGTCTGTGGCTTTTCTCGATTAATTCTATGAACATTACTGAGGGGAACTTAAGGGTCTTGGGTTTCGGCTTTAGGATGTATAAGATGATCACAGGTATGATGAGTGCTGAAAGCCACAGCGCCTGGGGGTTTGATATCTGCGCTCCCAGGAACTCAGCCACGCCTCCACCCCCCCATAAGCTCGACGAACACATTCATAAGGGATTGATCTGTTGTCACCGAGATGAAGTTGGCGTTGAAGTCCCGGCATATGTCGGCTACGGAACTTATGTGTTGTTTTAACCTGCCTTGGTATTCCTGCCTGAATCCCGGGCTTATGAAGCATTTACGTTGTTGACTGGTTTCAAGGTCCTCAAGTTTCACGTCCATCTCAAGCCCCAGGTTTTTTTCAAGGGGGTCAAGCACCTGGATTAAGGTCAAGTCTATGCTCTGCCGGGACAGCCTGTGAACGCCCTCCCTGATTTGGTGTAGGGGTTCCAGGAAATCCGATAAAACGATGAAGTAGGATTTGGTTTTAACGAACCGGTTGTACATGGCAGAGGATTGGCCTAAATTGGTTTTACCCGATAGTTGGGCGTTGTTTAGTAAATCAAGGATCCGCATTAGGTGCAGGCGGTCCTTGCCTTGGGGACTCACCTGCTTGAGGTGGCTGGAGTATAGTCCGAAGGCGAATTTCTCCTGGTTTTCCACCCCCACGAAACCGAATCCCGCGGCTAGGCTGCCTGCGTAATCGTATTTAGTTATTTTTTTGGTTCCGAAGTCCATGCTGTTGCTTGAGTCAACGAGCAGGTGCATTGTGAGGTCGCGTTCCTCCATAAACCTTTTTATGTAGAGCTTGTCTGTGCGGGCGTATACCTTCCAGTCGATTAAGCGGAAGTCGTCGCCGGGATAGTATTCCCTGAAATCCACCACCTCAACGCCCCGACCCATTTTGGTGGAGGATCTTTCCCCTGCATAGAGACTTGAGACGCGTCGTTTAACTAAAAGCTCGAACTGCTCCAACTCGTCCAAGAAGGATGAGTCAATCAATTTCTAGACCTCCGAGGATACCTGGGTAATCACGTCGTCGGGGGATAATCCTTTCCTCTCGGATTCGAAGTTCAAAATAATCCTGTGCCTTAGCACGGGGTAGGCCATGTGATCCACATCCTCTTTTGCCACGTAGTTGCGTCCATTCAATAACGCGTAGGCTTTGGCTGCCATCACCAACCCGATTGACGCCCTTGGGGAAGCCCCGTATTCAAGGTATTGTTTAGCCGCCTCCCCCCGGTCTTTTCGCGTGTGTAAAACCAGGTCTATCGCGTGTTCACGCACCTCAGCGGATACCGGCATAAGACGGGTTAACTGTTGCAGTGCGACCAGGTTTCTTTTGCTTGGGGAGTCAGGGTCCCCTGGCTTGCAATCCCATATGCTGCATGCATCCCCTGGATGCGGTAGCGTGGATTGCGTGTATAATTCAACTATCCGGTCTTCCTCCTCCCTTTGAGGGTATCCCACGTTTATTTTCAGCAGGAACCGGTCTACCTGAGCCTCAGGAAGCGGGTATGTGCCCTCCATCTCAATCGGGTTTTGGGTTGCTAGAACCAGGAAAGGCGCTTCAAGTTTGAAGGTCTCCCTGCCTGCCGTCACCTGCCTCTCCTGCATCGCCTCAAGCAGGGCGCTTTGGGTTTTCGGGGTCGCCCGGTTTATTTCATCGGCTAAAAGCAGGTTCGTGAACACCGGGCCCCGCTCAAACCGGAAGACTTTATCCCCCTTCTTATCCTCCACGACGTAGGTTCCCGTTATGTCGGTTGGCATGAGGTCGGGGGTGCACTGTATCCTTTTGAAGTCGAGGGCGAGTATGTTGGATAAAGTCTTCACAAGAAGGGTTTTAGCAAGACCGGGGTAGCCTTCGATTAGTACGTGGCTGTCGGTTAGTAAAGCTATCAACACCTCATCGAGCATCTGTTTCTGTCCTACAACTACCTTGCCGACTTCAGCGGTTATGTTCGAGTATATGCCGCCTACTTGGGAGTAAATCTGTTTTAACTCCTCCTCCCCTATGTCGGTTTGACTTGAATCCCAGAAGCTGGTTCCCACTGCCATTTGAAATAAACACCTGAGTAAGTAATGTGGGTGGGAGAATAAAACCGGCTAGAGGCGGAGAATCTGTTCAATCAAATCTAGATAGGTTTTCAGTTCATTCATCTGCCTATCCGCCATGTGGGCGACGCGGAAGGCTTGGCCTTTGAGTTTACCGTATCCGTTGGAGAATAGATATCCTTTTTCCCCTAATTCCGCGGATAAAGAAGTTAAATCCGCATCCCGGGTGTTTTTGGCGCACGTTACGGTGTCTGAGGCGCACCAGTCTTCGGCATACATCTCAAAATGTCTTCTGACCCACTGCCGCGTGTGTTCCGCCATCTCACGGTGCCGCCTGTATCGGTTCTCCAACCCCTCCTCATTGAGTATCCTATCAAGCTGGTATGCTAATTGAGCTATCTGCGGTATCGGGGGCGTGGAGGGTGTGTTGTTTTTCTTCGCGTATTTCTCGAATACGTGGTAGTCGAAGTAGTAGCCTTTGTTCTCCGTCTTAGCGCTTTTCTGAAAGGCTTTATCGGATACGGCGGTCATCGCAAGCCCGGGGGCTACGCCAAAGCATTTTTGGGTGCCGGTGACTAGCACGTCTATGCCTAAATCATCAACGGGTAGGGGGACGCCTGCCATGCTGCTTACAGCATCCACACAAAATAACACGTCGTTGTCCCGGCAAACTTCGGAGAAGCCTTCAAGCGGCGTCATAACCGCAGTGGAGGTCTCGTTGTGGGTTACGAAGAGGCAGTCGTAGTCTCCTGCTTCAAGCTCGTCTTTCACGTCCTCGGGCCGCCCTGCAGAACCCCAGGGTATCTCTATGGCGTGGGCGGCTTTATCGTTTGATTTTGATATCTGGTGCCAGCGGTTGCTGAACGCGCCGTTTACAACGTGCAAGGCCTTGGTTTCAACGCAGTTTCGGACTGCCGCCTCCATGAAACCTGTTGAGGATGTGGGGCCGAAGTATATCCTGTTTTCACTCATGAAAACGTTGCGCAACCCTTCAACCGTCTTCTCGTGCAAAGCACAATACTCCTTGCTTCTGTGACCCACCATCGGGTCCGCCGCCTTCCTTGCGACATCATCTAATACGTCGACTGGTCCGGGAATGAAAAGACTTTTAGCCATCATAAAAACCTGCTGAAAACACAAAACACCAACAAAATAGGTAAACAAAGGATAAAAGACACCTTCTTTAAAAGATAAACACATAATTTAACAGCTAGGGGTTTATTTGCATGGTTTCTGAAGGCAAGAAGGGATGCGACAATTATCTGCTTCATCAGATCTTTGACTTTTCCTTGTCTGCTATAATCACAGTCGATGAACAGGGAATAATTACCTCCTGGAATAACGCCGCAGAGAATATCTTCGGATGGAGCTCCCAGGAGGCTGTGGGGCGGTTTAATCCCACCGTCCCTGAGGGAAGCAAGGATTATTACCTTAAAATCATAGGGGAACCCCACAAAAACATGCAATTCACTGCCCAAAGAAAAGACGGTGCAAAGGTGGAGGCTCTTCTTTCAACAGCACCGCTGACTGAAGACGCAGGAAATATCGTTGGCGCAGTAGGGGTTCTGAACGAATTAACCGGCAGGGGGGAAGATCAAAAAAAGCTTGAAGAATATGAGCTTTTCCTTGAGGCGATAATGGATGATAGTCCTTTTGCTATGTGGGTTTCAGACAAAAAAGGAGTAATCCAAAAAACTAATAAGTCCCTGAGGAAAATCCTTAACCTCAGCGATGATCAGATTATAGGCAAATATAATGTGTTGACGGACTTGAATCTGAAGCAGCCGGGAATCCAATCTAAAGTTGAAGATGTATTTAAAAAACTTAAGCCCGCCAGGTTCACGATATTCTGGGAGGCAGATAGGGCGGGGGCAGAATTCATCGGGGGGCGTGATCTTTGGATTGACGCTTCTCTGATCGCCGTAAAGGACGAGTTAGGCGAACTCAAAAACGTAGTGTGCCAGTGGGCGGACATAACAAAACAAAAAAAAGCTGTTGATCATTATCAAAGCCTTCTTGAAAGTCTTGTGGATCCTCTTGTGATATCCGATTTGGATGGCACTATCCTGTACGCCAATGAAGCTACGGTAGAGCTACTAGGTAAACCAAAGGAGAGCATAGAGGGGACTAGCATATCGGATGCTGATTTCCTGACAAACAAAAGCAAGGCAGTCATCCTCGCAAACATATCAAAATACAAGCTAACTGGGGAAGATGTGAAAAGCTATGATATCGAGATTGTCTCAGCCTCAGGGGAAATAAGGATCTATGAGATCTCCTCAAACGACCTGATTGAGGGGGGGGAACACACAGGATGGATAGTCTCACTTAGGGATGTGACAAATAGGGAAAAAATTAGGGGCG
>WJJK01000059.1 GCA_014729705.1 Candidatus Altarchaeales archaeon
ACATAACGCTTCAGAGTCTGACACACACCCAGCCCCTTGACTTCACTAAGTTTGCTTTGGTTGCGGGCTTGTCTTCTGTTGGCTTCATTTATTTAGAGCTTCATAAGTGGTTTGCGACTAGGGACCTTTAGGTTGTGAGGCAGTGGGGGCATAAATCGTATGCACTTTGCAGAAGCCTTAGGTATTCCTTTTTTTGGTGAAGTGTAAGTGTTTTTTTGTATGCTGCAAGGGTTTCCACGTCTTGGGTGAATGATGCGATATTTATTTGGTCTGCGGTTATGATTTTTGCTTCAACTATTTTTTGTTTTTCTAATACCACTTTTTGCAGGTGTAATCCGTGGGGAGATTCAAGGAGGCTGTGTCCTGTTACTTTTTTTCGGGTGTGCGGGAGCCCGGGGTTGGGGTTGGGTTTCAACCCCTTAAGTTGGTCTAAAATCATCTGGGTTTCCTCTACGTAGTGTATTAATTCTAGGGCTTGGGCGCAGATGTTGTAGTAGGGGTTTTCTTTCGGGAGCTTTTCGGGTTTCTCCTTTAGGGCAGTGGGGTTTAGTCTGTGGCTGAACCGGTTTAGTCGGGCTTGCGGGCCGGCTTTCACGGGTTTTTTTCGCAGAAGTATTTGGTCTGCATTGCTTTCCGGAACCGCGTAATAATCTAGTTTAGCTTCATACATTTCTGGGAGTATTAATTCATCTGCCTGGGCTGCGCCCTCATAGTGGGGGTAGTTGAGCCCGTCTTCGACTGCGACGTCTGTGGCCAGGGTTTTGATTGCAGGCAAAGTGTATTCCAATATTTGGTCTGAGGTTTTGATGGCGTCCTCAAGCACTAAGTTGGATTGTATCCATAGATCCTGTATCTGGTGGGCGGAAGGTATTTTCGTGAATCCGCAGATTGTGCAGGTGAGGGGGTGGGTTGTCGAGCCTCCTACTGTTTTTTTTATGTTCTCCCCGTAGTCTATCAGGTTGGTTCCATGGCGCAGGTGGCTTCGGTTTAAGGCGAGTTTAGGCAGGTGTGTGTCGCACCCTAGGAGGAGGGGTGTGACGTCGTAGTATAGGTGTTTGGAGTGTGAGAGGATGTATTCCCCTAAAAGCAGGAGCCGCCTTAAAAGCTTGTCTTGTTTTTTTGTGAAATTTTTTTGGGCGTCTTCTATGGCGTGAAGCAATCCTAGGGTGTGGGTGATACTGTGTTGAGCGCATACACGGGATATTATGTGTATGGCTTCGGGGAGGGTGTGGCCTTCAAGCTGTTGAGTTATCCCTCGCGTGGGGGTTGTGACCGCTACTTTTTCTTCTGAGGCATGTATTTCTTTTTGCCTGTATTTTCTTATGCTGAATTCAAAGCTCACAATAGGCCCTCCCCTAAATAAATTTCTTTTTGTTTTCTTATTCTCGGGCCGTGTTTTTTTCCCATTAGCCTCAAGTATTTACCTGCTTTCGAGCGGTTTAATACTCCCATGCAGCCTAAGCAGCCCTTATGGTTTTTTGTGCATAATCCGTTGCAGCCTGCTTTTGTGATAGGCCCCAAACACGTCAACCCATCCTTAAGGAGGCATAGGTTTTGGTTGGCTGCGCACTCCAGACAGACGCTTTGGTTTTCTGTTTGGTTTTTATTGTTCAGTATTTTTTCCAACAGGTTTTCGGCGTAATTTATTGTCGGCGGGCACCCGTCTATGTATGCCTCCGCTTCCATTGGGGCCTTATCTTGCAGGTTGTAGGCTCCCCGGGAGGCGCATGCTCCGAAGGCGATTGTTTTGTCGGCCGTATCTTTGAGTTTGGAGAGCAATGTTTTTTGGACCCTCGTTTTCGCATATCCCGCAACTATCGCCAAATCTAACCGGACGTATAGGGGGGGCATTACCTTAACTTCCCACCCTCCTTGCTCTAGTTTTTCGGCTAGCTCCGAAAGTAGTATTGCACACCCCCCGCACCCTGTCAAAAGTATCAAAGCTGCCTTGGATTTTTTCATGTTTTTCCTCCCGCGTATTCTTTGTAGGGCATTACGGGGCCCCTACGGCATAGGTTTTGCGGGCATTGCCTGCATTTACCCAACCCACAAACTATATCCCCAAGCAGGTATATGAGGGTGTCTTTTTCAAATACCCCGCTGTCTTTTAAGTGGGGTAGTATCTTGGGATACATGTTTTCGGGTGTGAGGAGGAGGGCGTTTGAGGGTATAGGCAGATTAATGTTTGTTAGGTATTCAAGCAGTGGTTCAGGGGTTTCAAATATCCTTAGGTTTGTTCTGTCGGTTATGTTTCTAAGCTCTGTTTCCATGGCAGATCCGTAATCATTTTGTAGGAGTATTTTGTATTCAAATAACTTGTGTGGTTTATGTCCTAAAAGCAGGCTTCGTAAGGGGAATATTCCTTCTCCTGAAGCAACCGCCACCAGATTGTTTTCCATCGTCTTCTCGGGCACGCCTCGTCCATAGGGGCCCCTCACCCCGACGTAGCTTTGTAGTTGGAAGTGTTTTTCATGTCTTGTTTTGACAGGTATTTTTATACGCGGGTTTCCGGGGGCGGATGCGAGGGGGTGGGGTGTCTCCCCGAATCCGGGGATGGATGCCATAACGTATTGTCCGCTTTGAAAGGAGGTGTTGAATCCCTCCTCTACGGTTTGGAGGGTTGCCATCAGGTAGTCCCCCTCTAATTGTTGCAGCCCCACTACTTGGGTTTTAACGGGTTTGTATGGGTTTAATGTCATCTTTTTTCGCAATTGCTCAGGGTTTCTTCGAAGTCTATGCCTTGCGGGCAGAATGTTGTGCATCTCCCGCATCCCACGCATTCGGGTGTGCCGCGTTCCTCAATCGATTGGCTGAATTTTCGCCTGAACCATTCATGTATTTTTACGTGGTCTTCCCCCAGGTGTTTTTGGCTCATAATATTTTCCCAGTTGCGTTTTCTAACACTCACACCCAAATTCAGGCTCTGGTGGTCTTCTATGTTGAAGCTGTGGGTTAGCGGGCATACGTAGCTGCATAATCCACAGGATATGCATTTTTCTGCGAGACGCATCCAAAGTTTTTTATGCGGTCCCTCGTCCAAGTATTTTTTTATGGCAGCTAGGTCCAGTTTTTTTTCTTTTTTCTCCTGCTGTATTATGTGGTGTTCTCCCGGCCTTATTTGGGGGGCGTTTAAGTAGTCGGCTCCCTTCTGGCTTCCCACGGTTACGTCGTATTCCCCCCCGAACTTCGTGAGATATAGATCATATCCCTCGTTTAGGTTACACCCTATTTGGTCTGTGAAGCTGTTGGGGGGTTTTCGTCTGTCGTCTAAAACTATTATTGTCGTGTTTTGTCTGCGTATTCGATAGTAGTAGTCTGCGGGTTCCTCAAACATGATGTCGTCTAGGATTCTTAGTGCCTGGTTGTCCCAGGGCGTTACGCCAAAAAGAGTTTTCGGGGCAGGTGGCGTGGGTTCGTAGATCTCGTCGCCTATGAATGTGAAAAAGGGTTCCCCGTGTTTTAGGAAATGATTTTTGGGTGAAGCCGAGGGCAGGCTTTGGTTGAATACTGTTTTAGCGTCTTTCACGTATTCCTTAAGGGTTAGGGTGCCTGCGTTTAGTTGGGGTGTGTAGATTTTGTGTTTTTGGCTGAGAAACTCTATGTAACCCCCTAAGTCTTTTTCCCTGATTGTTGACATAAAACCCTTCCATTAGTATTTTATCCGAATATTTAAGAAATGCAAGCCTAATTAGGGTGTGATGTGGTTTGACATTCACGTTCACACTAACCACAGTGACGGGTCGAATTCGGTTGAGGAGGTTTTAGATTACGCCAACAAAATTGGTTTGGATGGATTAGTTGTCACCGACCACGACGTGATTGAGGGTTCCCTTAAGGCGGTTGATTTGGCGGGGGATTTGACGGTGTATCCGGGGATAGAGGTATCCTCCTCCGACGGCCATATACTGGGTTTGAATGTTTCAAGCGTTATCCCCCGGGACCTGTCTGCTGCGGAATCTGTTGATTTGATTCATGATGCGGGGGGTATTGCAGTTGCCGCCCACCCCTACGACAGGTATAGG
>WJJK01000060.1 GCA_014729705.1 Candidatus Altarchaeales archaeon
GCACCTCCTATGCGAACACGGTGGTGGAAAAATATTTCTTGGTTAACACCACCCAGAACCTGCTATTAACCGCCTCCGACGCACCCCTATTAACCGTGAGGCCCCTTGGATTGGGTTATACGGTGTTTATGGGGTTAAACCCCGACCCCGCGTACAGCAACTTCCACCTAAGCTCCTCCTACCCCATCTTAGTCAGTCAATTGATGAGCTTCCTCTCAACCGGGGGCGTGAAAGCCCAAAACAACCTGCAAACCGGCCAGACCCTCCTGTTTGAAAAGCAGCGTCAAATACTGACTCCCAGCGAAAACAAACTAAACACCTCCTACATAGTTTTGGATGAGGTTGGGTTCTATGAAACACCCCGGATATACTCTGCGTCACTCATCGACCCAGGTGAATCGGATTTAAACCCCAAAAACCTCTCAGGGGTTGAGGATGAATCCCGCTTTGACGCCTCCCTTGAGCAGGTTGAAGTGGAACGGGACCTCAGGCTTCCCGCAATAATATTGGTGCTCATAATAATCCTGGTTGAAGCGGCGGCATACAAAATGAGGGGGGTGATTTAATGGCTTTAGACTATCTGCCCCTCATCCACGGCTTCGCACTCAACAAACCAGAATATATGCTTGTTTTTTTCCCCGCAGTATTGGTGCTCTATAAAACCACCTTCTCTGGGGGGAAATCCAGGTCACGCGCACTTTTTTTCCTACAACGCGTTTTATTGGTTTTTCTTTTGGCTTTTGCTGCGGCAGACCCCATTGAGGTGGAATCCACAACCCAGGTCGAGGATTTAGGGCAGATCAGGGTTTTAGTGGACGGCTCCCCCAGCATGGATTTGTTTCAGCACTCCAAAAGCTTAGGGGAGAGTGTAACGGCGGCCCTTAAAGCCCGCATCGAAAACCGAAGCCTTTCAGGGCAAGTCAATCAACAGGTGTTCTCCCAATCCAATTCAACGAGGCTGGGGGATGCGTTGTTCGACGTCGCACTCGATTTTGAGGGAAACCCAGGCTCAATCATCGTGGTTTCAGACGGCCAGAATACGCGGGGCAGAAACCCTGTTGACGTAGCCCAAATGCTTGGCAGGGTGAACATCAGCGTATACGTTTTAACGCCTCAAAAAGCCGAGTCAGACGTATACATAGAGTCCGTGGATTTCGAGAGGCAAATCGTGTCGGGGGCGGAAACCGAGTTAACAGTCAAATCCTCTAAACTAGGTCGGGGTGTGGCGGAATACGACCTGCTGGTGTACGTGGACGGGGTTAGACGTCACAGCCAGGTGGTAAGACACCTAAACACCTCCGAAATCACGCGCTTATCACTTGCCCTTGAGGATCCGGGGTTGCACAGCTTCAAGGTAGAGGTTAAACCCAAATCATTTGACGCCATAAACCACAACAACGTCTACTGGAATATGATTGAGGTGGTCGACAAACCCAAAATACTTTTCATATCCCAACACCGAAACCCGCTTCAAAGGCTTTATGAAAAACTCTATGAAGTTGAGGTTAGAGGAAACCTCCCCTCCGACTTAGGGGGCTTTGAAGCCGTGGTATTAGATAACCAACCCCACCATAAAATGCAGTCAATCAAATCGGTTTTAAGCGAGCACGTGCTTGAAGGCGGGGGTCTCTTGGTTGTGGGAGGCGATAAAGCCTTCGACCGGGGTAACTACTCCAACACGCTGTTTGAAACCCTTCTGCCTGTGACATCAAGCCCTCAACCCAAAAAGGACCGGAAGAAACTGGCGGTTTGTTTTTTGGTGGACATATCAGAGAGCACGGAATACGGTTCAGGATACACCCCTAAAATAGATCTTGAGAAGGCTTTGGTTATGCGTATCCTCCGGGATCTGGATAAAAACGACAGCGTCTGCGTGGTGGCATTCAACTATAAACCCTATGAAGTCTCGCCCCTGGTTCCGCTTGGCCCCAACCGGGATCAGCTTATGCAGTCGGTGTCTCGGCTTAAATTCGGGGGTGGAACAGACATATCCCAGGCCCTCTCCCTTGGCTCAGCAATAGTTGGGCGCGCCGCAGACAACCAGAAACTATTGATTCTGGTTTCAGACGGCGTAACCGATTCAGGGGACATGAAAAAAGCGTTGAACATAGGATCCGCCCTCAAACGGGAGGGCATAGTAGTCCACACCGTGGGGGTGGGCTTTGACACCTACACTCCTTTTATGGGGGAGCTTGCGCAGAGGTCAGGCGGCTTGTTTTACTTCCCGGATGAGACCCAGAGACTTAAACTGGAGTTTAAACAGGATTACTCCGAGGAGGCTGGAAGCCAGTTAATGATTAGGGACAAGAACCACTACATAACCTCGGTTTTAAGGATAAGTGATACCGAGGTTTCAGACTCCAACCTAGTTTACGCTAAACCCGCCTCCCAGACTCTGGTAACCACTGTAGGCGGCCGCCCCATCATAGCTGTATGGCGGTTTGGTTTAGGCCGGGTCGCAGCATATACCTCAGACAACGGATTGAATTGGGCCTCCGAAGTCTATGAAGAAAGCCCCCGCATACTATCTAGAACCACTAATTGGGTTGTGGGGGGCCTTGAATCCTCCAAGGAGCTGACGGTAAATGTGAGAGACGAATCCTATTTGAACGGGGACGTTGAATTGGATGTTAAATCCCCCTGCCTGCCTGAAGTCCAAGCGCTCTACGTTGAAGACGACTTCACACCCCAACCCCGCATAACCCAAAACGCGGCCGACAGATATAAGGCGGTGTTTTCCGCGGAAAAACTGGGGTTCCTCCAGGTTAAAGCCTCCTGCGACGGCCTCACAGACCAAGCAGGACTTGCCACCAATTATCCGGTGGAATACCGGCGCCTGGGTTTGAATGAGCCTCTCTTAAGCGTGCTTGCCGCTGAAACCCACGGCTCAATGTATCCTCAGACGCAGTTAAACGATTTGGTTGAAGAAGTCATTGAACGCGCAAAGACTATTGCATTAACCCAGAAAACCGAGAAGAAACACCTATGGCATTATTTTGTAGCGTTCACCCTGGTTTTTTATTTCCTGGACGTGTGCGTGAGAAGAATCCAATTGATACTGCGGCTTAGGAGAAGTTAATCGTCAACGCAACCGATGTATCCGGGTTTAGGGGAGTAGACCAAGCCCTTGCTTTGAAGCTCATCAAGTATCTGGGTCAACTCCTTCTGACCTATTTCTTCTTTTTGAGCTTCAACAAAAAGTTTTTTAAGGTTAAGCTGGTGGAGTTGATGTATTATGTTGTATATCTGCTGTCTCTTACCCGCCCTCTCCAGACGGGTCTTCTGTTTCCAGGATCTTTGAGGCTGCTTGTTGGGGTTTTCAACAAAACATTCATGGGTTTTATTGTCAAACCAAAGGCATCTTGAGCCTATGCATGCTTCCTGAGTCGAATAAAATTTGCAGGTTCTTTTTTTCCAGTTACTTTCCAAACCAACCACCCTGTTTGGGAACAACCTATTAGTTGTTTGGGGTATAAATATTTCACGCCCCAAATAAAGGTTTTTTCTTCACCTGATCCTGCGAATCCAATTCAGGTGTTCATCGATGCTGTGCAGGTGAAAAATGATTAGGATCAGCAAAACTATTACCACGCTGTTGGATATGACCTCGATTAACCCCGCATTCTCCTTCATGCCCAGCAAAATACCCGTTAACCCCGGCACAATTAATCCCTCTCATCTAGGTATTGGTGATTTAAGGCTTATATATCTCCCCCCTCACCTTCTTTTTATTGCGTAACCCACTCCCCTTCTTTTTATCTTAGACACCGCTTTCCGGGGCTTGGCGGGTGCCTTGATTTTCTTGGGAACCAGTTTCGGGGTTTTTGTTTTCAAGACGTTTCTGGAGAGAAACAAATAAATCAACACCCCCACTAAACCTATTAAGGCAACCCCTATCAAGCCTACGGCGAGGATGGGGGTTAAAACTTTTTTGTCAAGGTCAGGCGTTAAGGTTGTTTTATTTGTTTTGGTGGACTGGTTATCCTCAATCCGTTCCCTGGTTTGTATTTCCTCCCTTATCCGGTCATGAAGGTTAAGCGCTTCAAGGGCTTTTTGGCTGAAGCCTATCTCGCTGTACATGTTGACTGCCTGCTCGGCGTAGTCTCTTGCCCGGTTAAGCTGGCCGACTTCATAAAGTTGTCTTGCGCCTTCAAGCTTCTGCTCAGCCTTCACCCGTTCTCCAACGATCTGGCATTTGTAGGCGTAGATTGTTTTACCCGCCCCCGCCAACACCTCCTTGTTTCCGTCGCCTGTTAAATCCCCTGCTGAGAGAAAACCCACAGACAATAGAGATTCGCTTTGGTGCAGTTGCTCGCCCCATAGGCTGAACACGTGTAATCTGTTTGAGCCTGCGATTAGTTCTTCGACTCCGTCTCCGTCTAAATCACTGGATTCGATGCTGTAGACCCGGGTCTGGGTGTCTCCCGTGAAATTAAGCCTGCATGCTCCGTCTAAGACGTAGACTTCGTCTGATGCGAAGGCAACGAGGACCTGCTCACCCCTTCTTGCGTGGGTTAATCCCTCCACCCTTGAGACCCCTGGGTGGGAGCAACGCAGCCTCCCATCTGATTCAAGTATCAGGAAATCCGGGGCGCTTCCCACCAGCACCTCGGGTTTGCCGTCTGACTCAAGGTCTGCGGCTTCAAGGCTTAAAACCCCGCCCGGCGTCTCATAACTCCATATCACGTCCCCTGACTGGTTTAAAGCCAGGACCCTTGAGGGTTGATCGTATACTGGGTTGCATGTGCCCTGGTTTTTAGTTTTAAAGACTAAGCCGACGATAACCTCGTTTAACCCGTCTTTATCCAGGTCCGCTATCTCGATTTTGAAGGGTATCTCGGTTGACTTGGTTCGGTATTCGAAGAGCCTGCTTCGATCCGCCTCTAATGCGATGACCTTGTTCTTAGAGCCGCAGTCAAGGGCGTCGTAGACCCCCAAGACGATGTCTTCCACGCCGTCGCCTGAAACATCCCCCGTCTCTATGACGTAGGGCGGATCCCCCGTCATGTAGCTTCCAGTGCGGGTGCCGTTGTCGTCTATCAAGTATAGGTGTTTGGGGTAAGCCGATAATACAATGGAGTCAAGAGAAGATACTTCGTTGACGTATCCGCCGCCGTTGTATATCCATCTGAGGCTGCCGTCTCCATTTAACCTGTAGGTTGAACCATCCGATGACCCGGTTAAAAGAACCTCTGAAACCCCGTCTCCCGTGACGTCTGAGACCCTTAATCCTGATATGAATTCCTTGGCCGAGTAATTCCAAAACTCGGCGAGGTAGGGCTTATCCTGGGCTTGCGTATCTTGCGTATTCAACAATAAAACCAGTAAAAAGATTAAAACCTCGTTTCTCATCCTAGATGGCCTATATATTGTCTTAAATCATATTATATGCTATGCTTTTAGGCTCCATTGAATTAAGCAAGCTTGTTTCCGAGAAAAACCTCATCGAGGATTTCAACCCCGATTGCCTTGAGTCAGCAGGCTACGACCTGAGGGCGGGGAGGTTCTATAGACTAAATTCCCGTGCTAAGATGGCTGATGAGCGGGTGATGCCTGAGGCGGGGGAGTTGTTGGACGATGAGTTAAAGCTGTCGCCGGGTGACTACGTGTTGGTGGAGTCCCTTGAGAAAGTGAACATACCGGTTGATCTTTGCGCAAGAATACTTCCTAAAAGCAGTTTATTCCGCTGTGGCGGGAGCCTTGAAACAGCGTTAGTTGATCCCGGGTTTTCAGGTACACTAACTATGGGTTTATCCTATAACGCAGGTTACAGCTTAACTGTCTTGAGGAATGCAAAAATAGCTCAAATAGTGTTTGAAAAAGTGGAAGGCCAGGCCAAAGCCTATGATGGTAGGTTCCAGGGGGGTAGGGTGGTTTAGGTGGCTGAGAAAAAGATTGAAAACAAAAAGCCTGAACCCAATTCTCCTGAAGCGTACCTCGCAGACCAAATACGCTTTGGCAGGGAGAAAGAGAATCTAGCAGGCCAAAAAGACTCAGACCAACAAATCCTTGGGGAATTCAAGAAAACCCCACTAAAAAAAATCAAAAAATAAGGGGTTTTCTAGATTGTGTCTAGTGCCCAGCTTCCGCAGCCTTCCAGGCCTGAATTGGTTTTGTTGACGCAGTTTACGTTGGTTCTTGTCACCGGCAGGGCGAGCCTCTCAGTCTGCCCTCGGGTTTCAGCATAAATGATTATTGTCGAGCCTGAAGGTATGCCTGTGCCCTTAGTCACGGCTCTCAGGCGCTGGCTTATATTGGGGGGTAGGGTGAGGGTGAGGTTTTGTTGGGGTGTCTGGCTTGTTCCCGCAACCTTAACCGGCACCTGAGTGTCGCCTCTGGTTTTAGCGGACACGGTGACGTATTCCAGCATACTGCCTTCGTTTGTGACGTTGAATTCAAACCCGTAATACCCGCCGCAGATCTCTACTTCCAGGAGGTTGCAGTTTATCCGTATTTCAGCCTTCAAGGTGGTTGTCGTCGAAGTCGAGGTGGTGGTCTTTCGAGTCGTTGAGGTGGTGGTTGTCGTAGTGGAGGTGGTTGTCGTCGACGTGCTCGTAGTCGAAGAGGTGGAGGTGGTCGTTGTGGCCGTGTCCTGGTCGTTGACGTAAACAGCGTACGCCGTAACCCCTCCCTGAACCACTGAATTCAATAATATTATGGCGCTTATCGCCAGAAGAAAAAATATTTCCGATTTTTTCACAGAAACTCTACACCCCCAAAACATCCCCTATCTTTGGGGTGTGAACCTTAAACCCGTCTAAATCCTGTTTCAACGCGTTCTCAGCCTCAAGGTCCCCGTGAACTAGGACTACGTGTTCGGGGTTCATTTTTTTGGTTGACTCAACCAGGCTGTTGTGGTCTGAGTGAGCTGAGAAATCATATTGAGAGATGTTCATGTCGACCTTGAATCTCTTTCTGCTTTCCTCATCCACCACAAAACCCTTCTCAATCAATAACCTGCCGTTCGTATCCTCCACCTGATATCCTGTGAGGATAATGCTTGAATTCGGGTCATTGTGCAGTCTACCCAGGTAGTCTAGGACCGGCCCCCCCTCAAGCATGCCTGCGGTTGTGACTATGACCGCCGGACCCTGTCTCACGATTTCTCTTCGCATACGCCTTCCCTCAACCATATAGGCGTTTGAGACGGCTTCCTCAAGCTGCTTTGGGTTTGCGAGGAATTCCGGGTACTTAAGCATCATGTGGGCGGCTTTCCGGGCCATCCCATCCAAGTAGATAGGCTCCATCAAATCCCTTAAAACCATCAGCACCTCCTGGGCTCTGCCTACTGCGAAGGCGGGGACTAAGGCGATGCCCCCCCTCTCGAGGGTGTCTTTCACATCCTCAAGAAACTTTTTCTCAACAATCCCTCTAGGCGGATGCAGCCTCCCCCCATAGGTGGACTCGCAGATCAACACATCCACTTCCTCCGGGTACTGGGCTTCATTAAGAAGTCTTGTCTTATGAGCGTTGGTGTCCCCTGTATAAAACACTTTCTTGCCTTCAAGCTCAAAAAGTATTCCAGCGGAACCGGGGATGTGGCCTGCGTCGAGGAAGGTGAAATCCATTTTCCCGTGGAACCGTTTCTTTTCTCCATACCCTACTGGTATTTCCGAGGCGGACAACCTCTCAACATCGGATTCACTGTAACTGGTTTTATATCCCTTCAGCCTGTCGATTTTAAGGCTGTCCATCTGGAGCATGTGGGATACTTCCGCGGCGGGTTTGGTTAGGTAGAGAGGGAATTTCTGTCTCGCGAAAAAACCGGGTATGTAGCCGCAGTGGTCTAGGTGGGAGTGAGAGAGAAACAGGGCGTCGATTTTCCCTGGATCCAGGGGGTGTGTGGGCGGCTCATCCAGTTTAATGCCCGCATCACATATGATGTTTAAGTCGCCTGATCTTATCTGCACCGAGGATTTACCCACCTCCTGGGCTCCGCCGTTAAACGATAACTTAATTTTAATGCACCTACTGCGTTAATTCCTCTATATAGTACAATACTCGTATATAAAGGCAGTGGAAACAGAAGTAGGTGAGCTTGATGCTTTTTTGGATCAAGGCGTCAAGGCGGCGTGCTCAGGCACAAAACGGGTTGGAGTCGTATTCAGCGGCGGCATAGACTCGGTTTTAGCTGCCAAAAAAGCCGAAGAATTCTGTGACGCGGCCTGCTACACCGTCGGCTTCCCCGATTCAGCCGACTTCAGGTTCGCCCGGATAGCCGCAGATGAGCTGGGTCTTGAATTAAACGAGGTGAAACTAGATTCAGAAGCCCTTGAGGAGGCTTTAACCTCGGTTCTCAAGCTTGTGGGCGAACCCAATCCGCTTGCGGTTGGAGTAGGTGTGCCCATGTATTTATCCTCAAAGGCCGCCTCAGAAGACGGGTTATCCATCATGCTTTGTGGACAGGGCGCAGACGAGCTTTTCGGAGGATACTGGCGCTACGTCGACGCCTACGTGAAGCGGGGTCCCCAGGCTGTTTTGGATTGGATGAGCCGGGATGTTGATTCCGCCGACATAGATAACCTTAACCGGGATCGCCTTGTCACCTCCGCCAACGGCGTTGAACTTAGATTCCCCTATCTATTGCCTGAGTTGAGGGATTATGCCCTGGATCTGCCGCTTGAATGGCGGGTGCGCGAGGTGGACTCAGGCTTAAGCGGATACGAGTGCGTGGATGAGTTTTCAGGGCGGGTTTTCGTGCGTAAATACGTGTTGCGGGAGGTCGCCGCCAAAAACGGTTTGCCGAAAGAAATTATTAACCGCCCTAAGAAGGCGGCTCAATACGGTTCCCTGGTCCATAAGAATATGGATCGGTTGGCCCGGAAAAAAGGGTATAAGAAGAAGGCCAGGGACTTAGGGGAGAAAAGCCACCTAAAATTATATCTGCGGCATCTACTCCACTCATAGAGTGGTTTCTTTTGATTTATTTAGCTTTGTAGAAACCCTTTGGTAAAGGGTTTTTATTAGTTTGTTGGTTCGGTGTAGGTTGTATGCGATTAGTTTGAGGAGGCATTCGTTTTTCTTGGTTCGGTGTTTCCTGGA
>WJJK01000061.1 GCA_014729705.1 Candidatus Altarchaeales archaeon
AATAGCAGTTAAAGATTTCTTTTCATTTTTATAAAGCTCTATACGTTCATTAAGCCCCCAATTATAAGCAAAACGAGCAGTACCAACACTCTTTTCAAGAAAAGTTCGTTGCTTATTATTAGGTTTTAATTCTACTTTATAGGCTTTATTTATTTTCATTTTTCTTATTTTGAAAATAGTTATCTATAATCCTTCTTAACGCTTCAGTAAAAGTTAGTTCTTTTTCTTTAGCTTCTTGATCAATTTGTTCTTTCTCTTTATCAGAAAACGATATTAATTTTTTAATCATTTTAATACTCCTTTATATGTATTTATATATCTTACATATAAAAAATATATTAAAAGATTATTATCTCTAAAATTTTTATTTATTTTTGTTAGATTTTGCAAAGTTTCTCCATTATTCTATAGAAAAATAGCACCTGCTACATTCCCCTTCTTTTGAGGATAGGCTTTCCAGAAGGGATTGTATTTTTCATTCCCGCGCCGGAAGAAATTCGCCAGATGAGCGTATGATTTCGTTTTGTCTTCCAGTTCTTTCATCTGATCTTCGGTTAAAGGTTTGAACCTTTTAGCACACAGAACATTTTCATACAGCTGCGCTTGAGTTTCCACACCGATAATCGCAGTCGCTACGGGTAAAGAAAGCACGTAGTCGAGGGAGTCCTGCATGTTATTCAGGAGCCATGAATGAAAAATGCGCCCTAGGCATGCCACCTTCATACCGACGATACCTATATCTTGCTTCACAGCCTCTGGCAGCACACCCTTGATGAAACTATTCTTATGTACGTCCGCGGCATTCATCGCCAGAAGGATAGTATCAAAATCATACAGACTCAGACATTTTTTAAGGGGGCGGGGGTCATAGTGGCCGGTTACGCCTGCGAATTTGACCGTACCCTTACGCTTTGCTTCTTCAACGGCCTCCATCGCCCCGCCCTTTGAGAATATTTGTTCTACTTCTTCATCGTGATCTATGTGGTGGATCTGCCAGATATCTATGTAATCTGTTTTAAGAGCTCTAAGAGAAGACTCAAGTTGCTTCTTAGCCCCTTTATAAGTCCTGTCGTCCGTTTTAGTCGCTAGGACTACGTCTGCCCTCGATGAGCCAAGTACAGCCCCTATACGCTTTTCTGAGGGCCCATAATCAGCTGCTGTGTCTATATAGTTGATTCCGAGCTCCAATGCTGTCTCAATAAGTTCCTGAGCCTGGTCCTCATTATCCTCCAGAGATATTCCGCCACCTCCCCCGAGACCTAACTGAGATACCATAAGGCCTGTTTTGCCTAGTTGCCTTTTAGGTATGGGGCCCGACATCTCTGCAGCGATGCGTCGAAGGGCATGTGTTATGTTATTTGACGGTGAAGTCATATCTAAACCTCTCGGGGCTTGTTAGAAAAGTTAAGAGCCTCAAGAGTGTTACTTATAATATCTATCTTTTTTGCTTCCTCCAACATCCCTTTATGTTCAAGGGAACCTGCGACACGGTCAAGATTCTCGATGCACAGGTTTTGTTCATTTTTCGTGTACATGGCATTTTTCTGAACAGATTTGCTTGTAGGAAGACCGAAATCAAGCCACCCGGCTACAGGAACACCTTTTGCGGGAGATTTTCCCATTCCGAATTTTAGACTGACAACGTCGTAGCCTAACAGCTTGAGAAGGGTCATGACTTGACTCGATGTGTGTCCCACATAGCAGTAGACTATAATCTTCTTATCCTTGGGAAGCTTTTTCAAATTCTCAGGCTTTAGTATATCGAGCCAGAAGATATTTTTAGCTCCCGGGATGTGGCCTGCTGCATAATCTGCTGGACGTCTGATGTCCAAGATGTAGAAGTCTTTCTTTTTTCTTTGCTTCTCAAGGTCCTCTGGAAGGATATAGTTCCAGTCGTCCTTGGTATCCTCAAGGTACGCACGAGCTTCCTGTAAGATCTTCTCATCCATTCTTACTTCTCCCACGGGGGCTTAGAACGCATGACAGTCTCAACATCTACATCTTTTTCATATCGATTACGCATCTTCTCGAGTATTTCACGAGGAACAGCTTTTCCTATTTGAGCCCTGTCTGGATTCTCTTGAAGTTTCTCTATGAAATCTATGTTCCAATCCCCATTGTCATCTTTCAAATCAGCATTCCAATTAGGTTCCCGAAATTCTACATCATACCCGTTGTTAAGAGCCACTTCCACATAGGGTTTCATTTCCCACGCTTGTGTATTTGTATTGTCTATTATGACTGGCTGTCCCATACGCATAGCTTGAACAGCTCTCTCTATATTCCACTGGTGTGCCTGCCCAATCTGCTTCGGATCAAATTGATACTGGCCCTCTCTCATAAAATAATCATCTGTAGACATAGCTTGTACACCGAGCTGCTCTTCTAGCTGTTTTGCTAAGCGAGATTTTCCACTACCGCTAATCCCTCTGAGTGTGTAGAGTGTCCTCTTTTGTTGCGCCTTCTTTTTCACGCCCATCTGCTCCAGATTCTTCCATTCTTCAGCACGTTCAGCACCAGGTTCTGATGCTGGACCGAACTCCCCTCCGTGCTCCATTTCTTGATGGATGTGCTCTGTTTCGTGCGGCAGGACCACGTCCATAAGGAAACGCTTCACGATTTCTTTCATCTTACTCTGTTCAGCCTGATCTGTGATCGTGTAGGGCTGGCCATGCTTTTTCTGGAACTTGTCTTTGATCTTCTTGAGGCATAGGTGTATGATACGTTTTTTGCCTGGTTGTCCCTGGAAGAGGTCTTCATTTGTGACCCATGCCAGACGATTACCAGGACAAGTGGTTTCAAGCTTTATGACGTCTACGTGCTTTAATGACTGACCCATTTCGTTTACTGCTTGCTGCACGATTTGGTCATATGGATCTATAACGACCGGGTGTGTCTCATATTGGAAGTCTTTTACGGGGACGAGCTCTTCTGCCGCATAGCGCAAGAGAACACGGTGCGCCGCATTTAAAACAGACGCACGTTTCATGTACTGACCAACATCAAACGAAGGTATGATTACGCGCTCCATATCCTTAATTTTTTCTTCCACTTGATTCAGGTCGCGCGTACCTCTTCCTTGAGCAATATTTTTTATCTCCCAGGCAGCATCTGAGAGGGTGTTCTCTACATTGAATCTCTTATTTATAATTGAGGCCCTCTGAGGTTGCTTCCGTCTTAGATCTTCGTACTGGCGTGTAAGATCCTGGACACGTTTTATGAGAGGTTCTGTAACTTCTTTGACTAAATCAGCCCAAGAAGCATCTAGGAATAAAGAAGATACGCGTACAGCTGCTTCTAATATACGCCAATTTTTCTTACGCCTATAGCTCCCTTTTCCTTTTTTAGGTTTGATGACTTGTGTCCCACGACCTCCGCGGAGTTTTTCTACGACTATTTTACGATTAGGATCTTTAGGGTCCTTCATAGATTTAGACGCGGCATTCTTCTTAGTCACCATGCTATGAAGCTTCTGTATAGTGCTCGGAGCGCTCTTATGTAAGATGCCTTTGCCTCCAGCTTTTTCCCACGCATCTATATTCTTTTTTCTATCATCGATAAGAACAGCATCCGGTTCAGCGTATTTATACTTATCCCTTTCAACAACAAATGGAGTGCCAGGTATGTTTTTCTTGATCCACTTTTTCTTGCCCTCGCGCGAAGAGTCGTGGCGGGAAGGAGATGTAAGAATTGTGGGTTCATATTTCTTACACTCATCCCATAGTTGAGGGCCATCTGCCATCCACGGCATCGTGGCCCAAAACTTATCTCCAGCCTCATCTATTTTAGACCATACCTTAGGATCATTGCCGGGGTCTTTATCAACTCCCAGCATCTCTGAAAGCTGTCTATCGAAGTCCGTCAGAACATGATCAAGGTCTACATACAGCTTCATTATTTGTCGTCTTTCTTCTTATTCGGATAAGTGTACTTACCATCACTAACGTTAACTGCGAAGAGAGCCATCTGCTGCGGCTTACCGCCCTCAGCGACAGCCTTATCTATACACGCCTGACACACGCCATCGAAGCCGTTAGATTTGCACCATTTTCCGAACTTCCCCTCATCCTTTTCAGACACCGCCTTTTGGATCCATTTCTTTTCTTTTTTAGCGATTTTCTCAATCGTATTCGAGATGATATCCAACTCAGTAGCTTCTCTAAGAAGTTTCTTCTCTTCCAGGTGTGTCGCTATTTTATCAATATGGTCGACTATTCTTTTAAGGTCCATCTTAAAATTCCTTCGATAGAAGTTCTGCTATCTTCTTTTGCATGACTGAGCCGTACAAAATCTTCTGATTGTAGTGAGGAGATGAACGTAAAACTGCTTCTTTTTCAATCTGATCACTTACTTCCTCTACATCCTGCTCAGCCTTATCTAGAACTTTTTCTGCTTCTTCTACGTACTCTGGCTGAGGCATCTCTCCGGAGTTTTCTATTGCTTGAAGCGCTGCTTCTGCTTCTTCAATATTTTTCTTTTCTACAGAGCTTAAGTCTGATTTTGTCTCCGGTTTCTCTCCAGCCGCTTGTGCGACAGCATCCTGCACTCCAATATTAGCTTGAGCCTGGACTGCCTGTGCCATCTCTGTGAAGACCTTATCCTGCTGATCACGCTGTTTCTTCAATTGTGGGATAAGAACTTCAAGCTTTTGGATCTCCGGCGAATGGCGGGGATCCTCTCCTAACACAGCGTACCTATTCTCAAGTTCCTCTTTACGCTTTTCAAGCTCTTGAATCTTATCCCGGTTGATTGTATCACCGAAATCTCCACGCGTCTCAGATTTATACTTATTCAGTAAGGACATAAGTTTACGGTTGCTGCGCACGTTTTCAAGAGTCTGGAATGAACGAAAAACGTTATCGTACCATGCTGTATCGCGCTCACCGAACACATCTATGTTCTTACCTACTTTGGAGGACCAGTATTTATCCAAATCTTTATATAGAAGACGAAGGAATATTTTCTTCATGTTTTCCTTCTCGGCTTCCGTCAAATCCTTATACTCACCGGTCTCAGGATCGATGAACTCTTCGTGCTGGCGCAGTTTCTGCTGAAGCTTATTCAGGCGCTCTATAGCATCGTCACGCTGTTTAATAGCCTTACTCGTTTTTTCCTGATAGTCATCTATCATATCCTCAAATTTAACTACTATCTCTTTCAGAGGAACCTTTGTACCGTCAATATCAACCATCTGATCACCATACTGACTAATAGCTGGTATTATCCGCTCAAGCTGGCTTATACGATTAGAGATATCAGTAGTTACTTCTTCTGGTATCTCGTCCAACTCTTTACCGGTCATTTTGAGGCCCTCTAATATCCGAAGCTCTTCTTTAGCATCAGTTAAGAAACCCTCCAAAACGTCATATCCCTTTGGTCTAGGAATATCACGCCTATAATCTGGTGTTTTACCTTTTGTCTCTAGAGCAATTTCGTACGGGCTCTTCTGCGGACCATACGCATCTTGACCGGCCTGCACACTTGTAGTACCATAAGGAACAGGTTTATCAGGCTTCCCTGGAATAGATTCCATGGGAGTAGACGGTACGGGACCCGTCTGCTTAGACTGCTCAGCATACTGTTTTGCCTTTTGTTCGTACTCACTTAAACGACTTTCGTTTTCTTTTACGTACTGAATAAGTCGTGCTAGGTCCTGCTTTTCTTTTTGAATAATCTTACGAAGAGCCTCTGCATACTCCGGGCCCGGTTGCATGTTTTCTGTCTTTTCGGAGATCTCTTCAGAGGCACTAGGTGAGTGCTCAGTTACATCATCTATAATCTTTTTCAAAGTAGCGGTATACTTAGAGCGTTCTTCTTCACTCATATCTTGGGGCATCCCGCCTACAAGTTCTGCAGCTTTCTCAAGTATCCCCAGGACTTTTTCGTCGTTTTGAACTTCTTGCTTTAGATTCTTAGTAAATTTAGCTTGGTAGTCATAGTAATGAGACAGCTGACGTGCTTTATTGCGAGCATCTTGTATACGGTTTATTTCTTCAACTCTTCTTTGATCTTCCTGTACTTTGGAGCGAAGTTCTTCCATGCGCTCTTTTGGAAGGACCCTAGTTTTTGATTCTCCTGGAGCTGCGCGTAAACCCGGGGACTGCTTGTAATCCGTGAGAAGAATTTGCATCTTACGCTTAAAAGTTGGGAGGTCCATCATGTACCCGATGCCCTTCTGGCGTTGACGCTGGCGTTCTTTCACGTCTTCATATTCTTCAGTACCGTGTGTCATCTCAGGAGATACAGCCACCTCATATAGCCTCTGAACTTCACCATCCTTAAGATCTTCATTAACTGTCTGAAGCTCTTCAGTATAAAGATCAGAAGCTATTGAGCGTTCCTGAAGATGGTTAACGATATCTTCAAGGCTTTTCGCTTCCTTTTCAAGACCTTCTCTAAGCTTATTGAGCATGGACTCAGCCTGGGCACGAGCTTCGTCTGACAACTTCTGAGCATCCTCACTATTAAGGAAACTCTCCACGTTATCTAGAGTTTGCATATCTGCTTTCAGTTGAGGCTCTATGACAGAGCTTATGTACTCACTTTGCTTCCGTTGCTGATCCAAAGCGTACTCATAGAATTTCTTAGCCTGTTGAGCGCGCTTCATTTTATCTTCCATGCTATTAACGCTACTCGCCAGATCCTTAAGACGCTTTTTTGTAACAAGGATCTCTCTTATCATTTTACTCGGAGGAGTAATAGGCTCTGCGGCTTTCTTCTCATTCAAATCTTTAGAAGATTCTTGTTTATCTGAGGTATTCCCTTTTTCAGGAGAAAGCTGTTCACGCAGGTCGTATCGAGACATAATTTCAGACAGCGCAGAGAGAACATTCGTGCTACTTATGCTAACGGGTTTAACAGAAGCCGCGGACGGGGCCTTTTTACCCGGCACTGTGTAGACGCCTTTTTGCCGTTGGTTCTCTATCTTCTCCAGCACTCGTTGCATCCTAGTCTCAGCTGGAGACCTATCCCTCTTATCCGGTTGTATTTTCTCAAGTTGTTCGCGCACCTTATCCATAGGGCGGCGTAAAAATTCTGCGAAGCGTATAAGCTTTGGAAGTACTTTCTTCTCTGCCTCTACAATAGCTTTATTCCTATCACGAACACGTTTACGTGTCTCTTCCATTTCTTCACGAGTCTTTTTTATCTGCCGTTCCTCCTCAGCAAAGCGCATCGCTTTTGTACCAAGTATATTACCCAGAGTCTGGCCCTGAAGATCTTTCGAGCCTTTAGCTAGTATTTTAGCTAGGGTAGAGTCTACTTCATCCGGTCCTATTTTTTTAACGTCTGCACCCTCGAGTAACATGTTGTTGAGACCCTCGGCCTCCATAGCTTCAATGAATTCCGGGACAAAAGTAGGCTCAACAAACATATCCTTCAGATACTTTTTACCCAAAGGCGTCATGCGCTCACCATAAATAAAGACGCCTGCTGGAGCGGGAGATTTTAGCGGGGCTGTTGACGGGCCTCGAGGTCTTCCTCCGGGCTTTTTTTCCTCGCGTTTCTCTAACTCTTCAGCACGCTGCTTTATATCTTCAAGTATGTCCGGGAGCTTTTTCTTTACGATTTTTTTCCAGGCCTCTAATTTTTGCTTTCGTTCGTCCTGAGGAAGAGCGTTCCACTCTTCTTTAGTCATCTCGTAATAAGCAGTAGGTGTACGATACTTGAGAGGAACTTGTTTCATGTATGACTTTTCTTCAGAGGGGGCACCCTCTTCTTCAACATCCTCATCTGTCTGAGCCAGTTTGCAAATGAGCTCCGGTATCATCTTACGTAGGACGGAAAAAACAGAAGCTTTTTTAGGAGAACGTTTCGGAGCACGGACCAAAGCGGGAAGATCCGCCAACCAATCCAGAACACCAGCAGCCTCATTAAAAAGTAGCTGAGGTTTGAACTTTCCGACTACAGAACGCATTTTATTTACACTTTTCGTAACTTCATCAAGAGCCTGTCCCTGACCCGCTAATGGGTTCCCGGAGTAGTCTGTCTCTGAAGGGTTAAGCTTTGTCCCGGGTTTGGCTTCCATAAAACTGAGTATCTTTTCCTCAAGCTTATCTAAGAGTCCTCCAGAAGATGCGGCTTCCAACAAAAACTCGACAGCTGCAGCGGGGCCCGTCCCTCGAAATTTTTGAAACTTGTTAGCATAGCTCCCAATATCCGCTGCAAGTTTAAGTTCTGGTGGGCCTTGAGGTTCTTTTTTAGGCGCGGCTCCCGGCTCTGTCTCTTCTGGTTTTTGTTCCGGGGCAGGCTCTCGCATCATTCTGCCACCTGCACGATTCCAACGCGCTCGGAAAAAATCTTCCTTTGAGATACGGCTAAACTTTCGAGCCAACTCTGCAACTTGTTTTACGAGGTCATCCATGTTCCCTACAACATCGGATCCTTTTTCTGACAGATTCTCCTTAGCCCTATCTTTGTACTCCGTAAGGAGATTCATATACTGCTGAGAGAGCTCATTTAGACGTGTCAAGTCCTTATCTGCTAAAGTTCCTATAGCACGATATGTACGCTCTTTGTTCTGGATCTCATTTATGAGATCCTCTGTCGGGCCTTTTTCCCTAAGCTTTTGCTGTAGACTCTCTAATTCTTTACCTAAATCTTTTCTATCAGATAAATCTGTCATAGGCTGGTAAGACAAACTATCAGGATTAACATACAGCGCAGCATTCTTCTCATCTTTATTGAGCCCGAGACGCGCGACCTCTTCCTGGATCTCTTTAATTTTGTCTTCAATATTCTCAGGAGAAGGAAGTGCCGTGTCTACAGCGTCACCTAGCTGCTCCATACGTTCGCCGATATCGGTCGAAGTCAAAGTATCCTTTACTCTACGGACAGTAGACAAAAGAGCCTGCGCATCCTCATAAACCGCAAATTTATCGTGCTGATAACGGGTGGGGTCTTTTGTGGGAGTCCTTTCTACCAGACTGTCTGCTATCTGACGAAGTTGTTTCTCAGAATTCCCGAGCCATTTTGCTTCAGGGCCTATGTCTCCTTTTTCCTGCACTTTATACTCACGGATAGTGCGAAGAAGACGATAGATCAAATCCTTCTTCATGTCATCAGACATCTTCTTAGTAGCTTCGTTTTTTACAGTAACATTTCTACCGTCTTTTTCTTCTTTTAGCCTATTTAGGAAGAAAAGGATAGGATCTCTAGTCTGTGTGTTCGTAAGATTCGCAATAGGGTATGTCGTAATCTCCTGCCCCTGGGCATCCCTGGTCTTCTTAGGAGTAAGAAGATCAGCACTCAACCCAAAAAGCTGCAGCTCATTTGGTTTGATGGGATCAAAATCTTTTGAAAAAGCCGGAGCTTCCGGTGCAGCTTTTGGTGTGCGTGCATGTCTACGGAGCGTGCCAAGCATTATCTCTTGTGCCTGGCGTTGGCGGTCTCCACGGATAGCAGACGCTGCTGAAGGTTTGACGATCCCCTGTAGGTGACGTAAGAGATTAGATATCACACGTGAGGTACGAGGTAAACGCTCTGGTTCAGTCTTCAAATCTTCATCAACAAGCTGCTTGAAAGCGGGGGCGTTTTTGATTGCCCCATCGATTATCTCCTGGATAGCCGCGCGCACATCCTGCGGACTTTCAACTTCAGAGAAAGCCGCAAGAGCTTCCTCGTCGATGCCAAGGAGCTTACGCTCTTCAGGAGTAACGTTTTGTTTGAAAGAACGAAGGCGATCGAGCGTCTGCTGTGTAGCGGCATCCAATTCTACGGTGCTATCTACCATCTGATGATCCATTGTAATCCCCTAATTAGGCGACACGCAGTCTGTTTAGAACACTGCGGATAAGCACTAACTCTGACTGTGAAGCACTCTTGCTAAGGTTTTTAAGAGCCTGCTGTTCTACGTTCTTCTTCGTCTTAGAGAGCATCTTCTGCCCTTCTTCAGACTGCAGATATTCATCAGTCTTCTCTACAGGTATTTTTTGAGCTTCTAACTGTGCAGCGATTTGTTCTTCGACCTGCTGCTGTACGTAAGGTCTCCACGTACGCGCACGATCAAAAAACCGTGCTATCTCAGGCTCTTCCTTCATACCATGCATGGCATCAGATATCGCGTGATTCAGGCGGTCAAATGACTTACGCCAGGTTTGTATAGGTATCGAGTCCATAAATGTGCGAAGCTCTGAGTCCGTAAGAGGAGCCGCGCCTGTACTCTCACCACCTTGTAAGCCTTCTTGCAAAAGCATCTTTTTAATTTCAGGAGCTTTTGCCCCCTGAGCTCTTAGGCGCTCTATCTGTCCTAGTCTCTCAAAAAAGCTACGCACTGTAGCATCTTGTATAGCCGCTTGTTTAATACGATCAATCGCTATGTGACGCCATTCTTGGCGCTTTCCTCCTCCAGCAGGCATAACATCTGGATCCATGATAGTGCGCAGGACGATTTCTACTATAGGGCGTGTTTGCATGGTCGCGTCGAACGAAGGCACACCCTTTTGAACCTGCTCTGGGAACTTCGAAGAAATAAGATGTACAAGGCGTCCCCCTTGTTGTTTATCAGCCTTAAGAAAATGCTGGGCTAACTGGGGTCCCCACCTCTCAGTCATCTGACGGACTTTTTGCAGACGTTCTTGGTGAGCTTTTTCGGTCCATTCTCGAGCCTTCTCTCCGCCACGCTCTTTCTTCTTTTTCTTTTCTGTATCTGAGGCAAGCTCATTCATATCTTCTACATCAGAGACAAGCTTCCCTCTTATTTGCATCTGACCGCCAAAGTCCTCTATCAACTTAGAAATAGCTTCATCTGTCATGTGTGGATAAGCTACCTGGCTTTTATACATATCAACCATGATGTCGGGTAGACGCTTCAGCTGATCTGCCGCTATCCCCGTCTCTTCAAGCCCCTTTGCAGCATCGCTCTTAATATCCTCTTGCTGTTCTTTGAATGTGACCGTAACCCCACGTTTTGTGGGATCGCTGAGCTCAAAAGTGTACGTACCTGGACGAATGTTTTGGATCTCTGGGGGTATATCTACACGAAACACCCGCTCATCCCCTGCTATCTCAGGAAGAGTGAAGTGTAGGCGTTTGTTTTCATCAATACCCTTCCACTCCCATTTAACTTCACTACGGCCTTGAAGGGCATCAAGAAGGTCTCGATCAATATTCTGGGGAGGTTTCTCGCCCTCTGCAAGTGCTTTTTCTCTAACAGCATCATACTGCTCCCGGGGCATCCTAGGCTGGAAGAAAGCCTGACCCACGCCCTCCGTCCCCCTGCCTCTTTTAGTGCTATCAGCATCGGACTCACGTTGTCTGCTACTGTAAGCTTTTACCAGAGCATCTCGTGCCTTCTCGGGATTTTCACGGAAATAAAGAAGCATGTCCGTGACGATTCTATTGATCGTCTCAGGATCCATTTGGATGCTGGTCCCTGATAAATCTTCTATACCCTTATCTTTCAAAGCATATGCTATCTGTCTAGGGAGTCTATTAGACACAGCTTTATAAGCATTGCGGTAGAAATCCTGGAGCGGCTTTGCTGCTTCCGGATTGTCCTCGAAGTACATAAAAGGAAGATAGTCCTCGAGCATATCCTGCACCGCTGTAGCAAACCCCTGAGTCAGCGCTTTATCCACGCCTCTATGTTTTCGCTCCTTAGATTTTTCAATCTGTTCTTCTTCAGGAGTAATCTGCGCTGCGGTTTTACCAAATAGATCTATCCCTAGGAAATCAGCGAGTGCTACAAACCGATAATGGTCAGCATGCTGACCAGAAGCGTACCTAGAAACTGTTCTTAGGACTAAAGACGAAGGTACGACATACCCTGTCTGCATAGGAAACTCTCCTTGCAAGGTGCAGATACAGCAACCCTATAGGTCCTGACTGCTAAGTATTAAAGCACGTGCTGTTTTGCATATAATATTAAGAGATTATGAAGGTAATGTCCTTTTATGAAATAAGCGTCCGGTCCGTGTCTGAGGTATAGGAATAAAAATTCTGGAACTGTATAAAAACATCTGAGAAAATGGCGATTCTTCTTTAGTCTATAGAGATTCGATCGTATATTGTATAGCGTTGAGACAGCACAAAGGAAAAACACAGATGAACGAAGACTGGACACACGACAGAGATTTGGATGCCTGGATAGCAAAACATGTCATGGGCCTTAAAAGTGTTGGGTACTACCGACGTAAGTCTTGGAATACTTCTGAGTGGGAACGCTGTAACAAAGGAGATACCTCACCTGCGGACGCGGGTGAGAATGACCCAAAGGTATGCGCGTCCCTGTACTACCTCAATCGCTCCGAAAACCCTAACTCAGCGTGTGCCGTCCCCTGCTATAGCGCTGATATGAATCATGCCTATAGTATGGTGAATAAAATGCGCTCAAAAGGATATCTCTACAACATGACTAGCTTATTCAGAGGTACCTACACATGGGTAGTGGTTATACAAGGGACCTCTACTCCTTTCAATTCATTTTACTCAAAATGCGCTCATGTGACAAACAAGTCACTCCCATACGCTTTGTGTCAAGCCACAAAGATAGCTCGAGAAAAATCTATCCATCACAGTGTAGCTCTAGAAAACGGAACAAATAATGAATGACCGGGCCAAAGAAGCAGAAAAGATACTCGAAGAAATATCTCTTGAAACAAGTTTTATGGGTGTAGATGGACGCTGCTGCTCGTTTTGTTTTACTCGGCGTACAGGGGATATACAGCCGCATGAAAAAGATTGTCCGTATTCAAAAGTTATCGCGATAGTACGCGAACTCTCAAATAGGTGCCGTATGAATGACTCATTCTGTTAAACCCATAGAGCTCAGCACTCCAAACTACACAGTAGAGAATGCGTACGAGCTACACAAGAGATTCTGCACACACAGGAAAAATACGTTCTTTGGTTACATAAAAGAGAAACTCTACGATACTGAAATACCTGAATCCTTTAATACACCAAAAGATATGATCCTGTATATAATAACTGACCCCTGGATTAAGTATAATAGGGCAATAAACACATTCGGAGACGAGGTCAGGAAAGTTAAAAACTACATGTATCTTAAGTACACGTTCGAGGTCCCATTCGAAGATCTTCCGCTACATATAAACCAAAATGATCGTTTTCTAAACGACATAATATCGTGGCGCTTGGATATAGGAAAATGACTCGTGGTCTGTAAAACAAAAAACACTATCGGGCTAATCCTTAGTCTTTCTGTCTTAATAACTGGTATATCTTTGCTGTCCAGTGGCGTAGACAATCTCATCTCCTACGTGTGTATGTCAGTGGGTGGCTCTACCTGGATATACCTCTGCTTCATAAACGAGATAAACACTGTCGTGTACGGCTCTATAAAAGGGCTCATGTCTATAAAAAAGAGAGGATATAACAAAAAACACCTGGAGCGACTATGCGGGAGTTTAGCTGACCCTCTCTTCGGCAGACTAATAAAAAGTTTCATGGAACCGTATAAGTATGATCCTTTCAGAGTGTATCTTGCTCTGTGTATCTATGAGACGGAAAATACGTGGGGAGGGGCTCTCTTTCCCAAGGTGAAAGAAATACTTTACCACAAAACTATCGAAGAAATGCCCCTGTATATAAGTCATACTTTTGAACTCTCTTTTAAGGACTCGTTTCGTCCTAGAGCAGTTCAGTGCCCCATAATAGCAGAGATAGCTGCTTGGAGACTGGAAAACGATATCTAGCAGGAGAAGACTGTAAGTGAGAATAGATATAGAAGTACCAGATGGTGTATGCGGAGACTATGAAGTAAAAACCTTCGAAATCTCTGAGGAGCAGGCAAAGCTAAATAATCTAAGAGCTGCTGTAAACTCCAGCACTCGACCGATACTGCCGGGCACCTATAAGAGACTTACTCGTAAAGGACTTACTGTCATGAGTAATACTCCCTTGGAGATCCAGGATCATCTCGAATTCATGGAGAAAGCTCACGGCAGAGTCCTTATCAATGGACTCGGGCTCGGTATGGCTCTTAAAGCTATCCTCGAAAAAGATGACCTCGTCTCTGCTACGGTGATAGAAATATCATCCGAGGTCATAAAACTCGTAGGCCCCACTTACACTGACCCTCGAGTAGAAATCATCAATGTAAGTGCTTTTGACTACCGCCCACCTAAAGGACGCCACTACCAAGCTGTGTGGCACGATATATGGGATGATATCTGCGGCGATAACATACCAGAGATGAATAGACTCCACAGAAAATATCGAGGTAAAACAGACTGGCAGTCCTCTTGGTGTCGACGCGAGTGTCTTAAAGCTAATCGAAGGATGTGGTGACCCTTAAGTAGGCCTATACATGAAAAACGAATATACGGCAGAAGATGTATGCGCACTCCAGAAAATCCTACGACTACTGGGAGTGCCTAAGGAATACCAAATGCCTGAGAGATACAGGAATCCGGAACTTAGTATCAACTCTTTGTTTTTTGAGAACTCATATCCTAACCTATATATCGAGGGTGATACGGTATCAATCGAAGAAAATCCTACCTGGTTCCTGAGGCACTATCTGGATACTCTAGGGGTAGAGGATAAAGCTGATGTGTACGGATTCGTGTACTACTGCCCCTTCGAATCAGTCCCCCTACATCTCGATGATAAAACTCTCTCCCCCTACGTGCGCTGGAGACTGGAGATCGGTAAGTGACTGAAGGACCCAAATACACGCCCGCTGAACTATGGTCTCTCCTAAAGATTATAAAAAGTAATTTCATATGTCCTTTAGATCACATACGAAGAACCTATGGTGACGAAGGCGTAGAAGGATACGTAAGAAGTTTGGAAGAAGATCTTACACCAGCATTCACAAAGATACTCTTCGAGGATAACCTTGAAGACCTCCCTCTACAGATGGAACACTGTATGCCCCTCATGAAAAAAGTAGCTCTATGGCGCTTGAAAGTAGGAAAATGAAATATACACGCGAAGATGCCCTGGATTTCGATAAAGCCTTCCCCGCAATAATAACTCAAAGCTCTACTAAAGAAGGTGGCGAGTGGGCAACCGTATCCACTAATCTTGATGCTTTGATCGTGGGTGGCATGGCCTATCTCATGGCATATGAAAAGTACGATGATGCAATGCATGCTCGACTCATAGGCACTATGTGCCAGTATAAAGCCTCAAAAATACTGCTGGAAGTACCGTTCGAGGAACTACCTCTCTACATAAAAGATAACCTCTGTAAAGACTGCAACGCCCTTCATAAACAAGAAGAAGGTATCTGCACCAAAATAGCCGCGTGGCGTATGGAAAGAGGAAAATAAGCTATGAGCTCGCCTCCAGTACCCACTATGAATGACTGCCTCCACGCACTCTATGAGCGACTCGTGATGAACCACCCGAATATCTCTAGAATAAATGAAGACTATAGACGGCTACATATAATGCGCGACACAACATGGAGTGAACTGGCAAGGTATACGATGCTTCATGCCGATACAGCCGCAGTCACAGGCTCAAATAATGCAGTAATCATCTACAAAAACCTCAGAGATGGAACACCCCAGAGCTTCGCAAAACTCAAGGAAATGCTAAGCCAACCTCTAGAGGATATGCCAACGTACATGGGACACCACTCCTTAATAATGCGTGCCGCGGCTGGGTGGCGGCTGGAGATAGGGAAGTGACAGTAAAAAACGTAAAGCACACTGATGTCGATGAATGCATCTTCGCAATATACAAAGACGTCATCATCTTGCATCCTCCTATGAATAACAGGCGTGCCCTTATAATGCGCCCCCGGATGTCAGATCTGCGTAAAGCACCAACAACCTATGGAAAATACTTAATACTTGCACAGGATGTCGCCTGGCTATATGGCATACGCGCTGACCTCGACACCAACATAACACACCTACGAACACAGGAATATTTTCACCTATGTAGACTACTAACACTACCCCTAGAAGAAATCCCACCGCTACTCGGAGATGAATCACCGATCTTACGTGCCCTGGGTAAATATAGACTGGAGAGAGGAAAGTGAACGTACTTAGGTCATGCACTAGAGAGGAATATAGCCTACTCGAACAAAAACTGAAGAAAGTAGGTCTACGCTGGGCAAAATACGAAGACGCAAAAAATATATCAGGCCGCCTGGGATCGCGCCTCGAATATATGCTCGACCCTGACTCTTTTAATGGTATGCCTATGCAGATAGGCACATTAGATAGATTTTTTAGAATACTTGCCGAGTGGCGACTGGAAATAGGACGGTGACAATACAAAGCATGGACATGGACGAGCGCTACATCGAAGAATGCATCCTGGCTGTCTATAAGAACATCGTGGTGGAGAACTCACTGCAACGCTCGAGGCGCACGCTTTCTTTTGGACACCGTATGTCTAGACTGCGGGATGCACCATCCACCTACGCGAAATACCTGATGCTCGTAGAAGACGTAGATTTTCTCTATTTTCAGATGAGCAGCACGAAGCTCAAGCGTCTCCGCGACTACTCCGCTCTGTGTGGATACTTGATGAGCCCTCTAGAAGAGATGCCGCCGCTACTCGGAGATGCGTCCCCGATCTTACGTGCCATGGCTCAGTGGAGACTGGAGATCGGCAAATGAGAGACATCCGCTATACTCATAAAGAAATAGACCGGCTCGTAGAAATCTTGAGTACGACGGATCTGATGCTTAACTCAGAGTATGTACCTCCTGAAAACATGTCTGAAGACACGCACCTAGAGACAGTCTTCTGGAAAATATACCCACATGGCAGGTATGTCTCTAAAGAGCTCTTGCAAAAAGCCTACATGCCCTTCGAGGACCTACCCCTGTACGTAGGTGCAAAAAGCCCAACAATTGAGTCCATCGTAAAATGGCGACTGGAGATCGGTAAGTAATGTCTATCAGCCTACTGATCCTATGCATATGGTCCATGACCATATGCAGCCTCCTAATAATCGCCACTCGCATGACATACAAAACGTGGCTCGAGCGCCATACACACAAAATGTCCGCTAATCTCTTGTGTAAGTACAGCACCGAAGAACT
>WJJK01000062.1 GCA_014729705.1 Candidatus Altarchaeales archaeon
AGATAACGCGGATCAAAAAAATATATGAAGACATGCCCGACACCCCAAAACAACTTTTCACAGAGCTTGAGAAACAAAAACAAAGACTCCAGAAACTCAATCAAGAGAAGGGGGAATACGTAAACCCAAGCACGTTAACGCAGGTACCCTGACTGCCTAAGCTGTTCAATCGCCTCCCCGCTCACAGGCGACTTATCCCCTGAAACATGGGGGTTGCTCCTATAACCTCCGATGTAATCCAGGTAACGCCTACGCTCAGGTGCAGTGAGGTTGCGGGGGTCGCCCTCCAGGGGGTCTGCAGACAGATTAAAAAGACGGGTTTCATTGGAGGACCAATCATGTATCACCTTAACCTCCCCCGCGAAAAAAGCGCTTAAATGATGGCCCCGGAAATCAGATTCAGAGTAAACAACACCCCCACCCTCATCCAACAAACTATCCCCCTCCAAACCCCAATCACCCCCGCTTAAACCAGTCAAACCAACCAAAGTCGGGTAGACGTCGATTAACTCCACCCTCCCCCCTCTACGCCCCGGCTCAATCCCATCCGCACACAATAGGAGGGGCACGTGGATTAATTCATTGTAGAGGGAGTGACCATGCAATAGACCCCCATGGTCCATGAACTCCTCCCCGTGGTCTGCGGTAACAACCACAATCGAATCATCCAACACCCCCTCAGGGAGGTTGGAGATGAACCGCTTCACCGCATCATCAACGTAACATAATTCCCCGTCATACAACCCGATAAGGTGGTTAAGCTGCTGAGAAGTTAAATCCCCTCCCCCAGCCAAGCCCTCAAGATAAGGCCTCGTAGTGTGATGAGGCTTAATCTCCGTCTCCGATTCCACGAAAAGCCTAAGATATTCCTTCGGGGGATCATAGGTTTCATGGGGGTCGACCAGATGGATCCAGACGAAAAAAGGGTCTTCAGCCTCATTAATCCAGGATAAGGCGGAATCCAACAATACGTCGGCCCTGCGGTTAATCAACTCCACGTAGACGTCAAATCCCTGGCTGAAGCCGAACTCGGATTTAAGGTTAGCGTGGCCGATATACGCTGCGGTGGAATAATTATTCCCAGAGAAAACCTCAGCCAACGTCGTGAACCCCTCATCCAAGCGGTGGCGGGGGGACTCAGTCAAAACCCCGTGACGCCGCGGATACCTGGAGGTCACAACACTTGCCATGGAAGTCCTAGTCCAAGGAGCCTGAGCATACGCCCCCTCAAACACAAGACACCCGCCGCCGTATTCATCCAGGAAAGGCGTGGTAGGCCGGCCATAACCATATAAACCCAGGTGATCGGCGCGAGTAGTCTCCACACTCAACAAAATAACGTTGTAACCCGAAAGATCAACCCCCCCAACACCCTCCCCAGGCTGAGAACGCAGATGATAAAAAACAGCCAAACAAAAAACCGCAAACAAAAAAAAACCGAAAACCATATTCCGCATTTTCCCGAAACCCCTCCGCTGAGAAAAAATATTGCGCCCCCAACTAAATAAACCCCAAAGAATGCGTGTGTAGGGATGAACCGAAGTAAATCAGCTGCTTTATTAAATGTTTCAAACCAAAGATTAGTCTACATTGAAAAAAACCGTTTTAACCCTTCTCTTCGCATTGATTTTGTTCACACAAGCCGACGGCGGCTTCTTCCCCCCGCTAGGCTACAGCGAAGACCTATATGAACCCCAGCAGAAGGCGGTATTAATCCACGACGGAGAAACGGAGACGCTGATACTTCAGGCATCATATAAACATGAGTTAACGGATTTCGCTTGGGTTATCCCCACACCAGGGTACCCTGAAATCAATAAAACAAGCGCGAAACTATTCCAGCAACTACATTACTTGACTGAACCGCTTTATGCGGACGGAATCGAGTTCAGCGCAGGATTAGGAGGAGTCGCAGACTCAACAGCAACTAAAGACCAAGTCACAGTGCACGAGCAACGGCAAGTCGGATTATATGAAGTCAGCATACTGTCGGCAGAAGACGCAGGCGCGTTGATAGGCTGGCTGAACCAAAACAAATACAAGATATCGCCTGAAGCCGAAGAAGCCATCAACTACTACGTGGAAAAGAAATGGTTTTTCACCGCCTGCCGCATCAACCTCAACCCCGATGAAGAAAAACTGCTGAAAAGCCTAAGAAAAATAGATGAAAACATAACCACAAGCAAAGAGGCGGTAGAGAAACTCACCCAATACTTAGTTGAGAAAACCAAGGCCAACCAGACCTACACCCAACTTAGGAAAATAAGGACCGCGAAACTAGATTATGGGGAGGTAGATGAGGAACTAGAAAACCCATATTATTACTATAACAGACATAGTAGGAGCAGTAAGCCTGAGGTGCTGATTTCAGAAGAAAAATACACGCAGATCTTCGAAAACTACAATGGATACCTCCCAAAACACATGCGGCAGCAGATAAAATCCGCAGTCGAACTCGCTTTAACCCAGAAGACACGCATACGCTCAGAATACCAATGCAACTGGGCAGACGAGGTTAACAGCCAATACTGCGGCCTCTGGCGTTTCACCAAAAACGATGAAGCCTACCAAGTCATAGAGGAAACCTGCAGAAAAAACTGCGAAACACTTAAAGTGGGAAGTAGTTTTAGCATGGACGAGTTGGCTGAAACCGCCTCACACGCCGCGCAAAAAGGCGAGGAAAAAATACTTGCCTACTTCAACCTCAGAAAAGACAAACCCCACTGGCACTACAACGCCGAAGACATGAGGCAACACTATGAAAGACAAATCAGATCCAAGTTATCCGCCCAAGCCTATGAAAGGAGGAGCGCGAAAGAATCAGAGCTTCTATGGAAGTTGGTTGAGGACTACGAGAAGATGCTGGAGAAAGAACTCCACTCAATCACGCAGACCACCACCCACCTAACCGAACTAGTATACGCGGACCTCCAAGACGGGAAACACTACGCCAAATCCCGGGCAAACAAATACCAGATACTGGATTCAACAACCTACCTGAAGCTTCAGAGAAAACATGAAGGAGACTCAGACGAGGTAGGATTAAGAAACCAACTCAAAGAGGCTGTAGAAGCCACAGTATACTGGCGGGCCCGCCTAACCCAAACCCGGCTGGGGGAAGGCACGATACAGCCCATAACCCTCACATTCCCCTCACACGAGATCATCTACCCGCTTAGGATATCCGCAATCAACAAGGGAGTCACAGAAATACTTCTATACGTATTCAGCCAACACAAAACCCAGGTAGAAGGCTTCGACGTAGAATACGCAAAATGGATTGAGGTAGAGGACGTGGAAGACTACATCGAAATCCAAGAGATACTGGATGACAGATACTACCTCACCAAACACCGGGCAAGCATGTGGCCGAAACAGATGACCCAAGACCTGGTGATAACAAAGGCTCCGAACAACACACCCTACGTGAAGAAAGTCAAACAAAAAATGGCTTTAGTAGAAGTAGCCTACATGATCCTCTCATTCACCATCCTCTATAGCCTAACATGCATAGTGAACCTGGCCGCATACAAACTAAA
>WJJK01000063.1 GCA_014729705.1 Candidatus Altarchaeales archaeon
CCCTTTGTTGCGTGCGGTATTTTACCGTCTTTCTTTATTTCCTGGGCTACGAACCTTGCCATAAGCTTTCTGTTTTTCGGGTTGTCCTCTATTGTGGTGTTTAAAAGTATTTCGTAGCCGTTTCCAAGGATCCGGCTTCTAAGAGGCGAGAGTATGTGTTGCACGTCCCTTATGTTGCAGGCGCCGACAAACAGGAAATCACAGGGCACGTCTTCAACCTTCACGGCCGCGCCCCCGGAGTGGGGGTTACGCCCGGTTATCGGGAATTTCTTCTCCTGCATCGCGGTTAGGATGAAGTTCTGCAGATCAGATAGATGCGGTAATTCGTCTATGAATAACACGCCTTGGTGGGCTTCGTGTATGGCGCCGGGCATAACCCTAAGGTATGCTGGGGTGCCTATTTCAGGGTGCATGCCGTAGGGGTCGTGTCGTATGTCCCCTAAAAGCTCGGTCTCGCTTGCGCCTGTCGCATGCACGAAGGTTTTTCTTTTGAGCTTTACTAGGGTGTATCTTTTTTTCTTCTCGCTCCCCCTAAGACCTTCAAGGAGCGTGTCACCTAGGATCTGGTTCCTGTTTTTCTTCCTTACATATGTTATATGTTGTTTACTGCCGTCTTTGCTGTATCTTTTCAGGGTTATCTCTTTTTTCGGGGTTTTCTTTTGTTTCGGGGATTGGCATGAAGGGCAGATTGCGGTTTCAGGCGGGCTTTCAGCTCCGCATCTTGAGCACTTAAAACCAAGTTGCTCGGATACGTATACCGGCACCTGACCGGGTTCCACAAGTTTTATTGATTCAACCTGGTCCACCACCTCAACAACCGGTTTACCCGGGTTCTCAGGGTTATGCACTACGTTCACCTGCTGAGTGGGTTTTGTCAGCAGATCCGATAGGGCTTGCGCGAGCATGCTCTTGCCGATGCCCGGCGGCCCCACTAAAAGAAGATGTCGGTGTTGTTTGACTGCGAGCTTAACCTTCCTAACAGCGTCACTTTGACCTATCACCTGATCTATTATCTTTTCTGGAATAGGTATCTGGGAGGTGTCCCCAACTTCATTCCAACTCCACGTTGAATCAAATGACTCCTTCATCTTCCTATTGTTATGTCGTTTTTATGTATTTTAGGCGAGGCTTTTTATTATTCTTGCTGCTTCGCCTAGGTTGTCTGCTTCGTAGTCGGCTTTCACCTGGAAGTTGCCGTCTTCGCCTGCGTATCCGGTCTTCAGAAGTATTGTTGTGAGGTTGGCATTCTGCCCGCATTTTATGTCCGTCGTCTTATCCCCCACCATAAAGCTTGTTGCCGGGTCTATGTTCAGTTCCCTTTCAGCCTTTTTTATTAGGCCGATTTCGGGTTTCCTGCACGAGCATTTTTGTTGGGGTGTGTGTGGGCAGCTGTATATGCCGTCAAGCAGCACACCCCGAACCTGTAGTTCGCTTCGCATGTAGGTGTTGATCTCTTTGAGGTGTTTCTCAGATATTAGGCCCCGACCCACCGCGGATTGATTGGTTACCACAACCAAAAGAAACCCTGAATCCTTAAGTTTTTTAAGCGATTGAAGCGCGTCCTCTGCGAACTCGAATTCATCCACCCGGGTTAGGTATCCCCTGACTTGTTTGTTTATCGTCCCGTCTCTGTCCAAAAATACCGCGGCCTTCATGGGAACAGTTTCTCCTCAACCTTGCCGCATATTATGTGGGCGAGCGTGATGTGCGCTTCCTGGATATTGGGGGTGTCCTCTGAATCCACGGTTAAACAGATATCTGCTGCGGTTTTTAGTTTCTCCCCGCGGTTGCCTGTGAAACCTATTACCCTCATCTTTTTCTCGCGTGCGCTTTTACATGCTTCAAGTATGTTGGGGCTTGAACCCGAAGTGGAGAAGGCGATTAATATGTCGCCTTCAGAACCCAGTGCCTGGATTTGCCTTGAGAAAAGTGTTTCCACTCCCCAGTCGTTTCCCAGCGCAGTTAAAATGCTTGTGTCGGTTGTGAGAGCGATCGCAGGCAAGGCCTCTCTATCCCGCTTGAACCTCCCTATTAATTCGGCTGCCATGTGTTGGCTGTCTGCGGCGCTTCCCCCGTTCCCGCATATAAGGATTTTACCCCCTGCTCTAAGGCACTGCACTATTGCGTCTATGGTTTCCTGGGCTTCCCCCTCGATCTTAAGAAGGCTTTCCACCGTTTTCTGGTGCTGATTTATCTCGCGCCGCATATCAGTATATATATCTATTTTAGCCCTCTATTAAATGGTTTGACGCCTATTTTTTATTTGTAATAGATTATGAGCAGCTTGGTTATTATTCCCACCTACAACGAGAGGGAGAACCTCAGAGACTTGGTTGAGCGGATTCTTTCTGCAGCAGAATCCGACGTCTTCATAGTGGATGATCAAAGCCCGGACGGTACCGGCGACGTTGCGGATGAGCTTTCAGCTGAGCATACAAGGGTTAATGTTATGCACCGCTTCGGGGAGAAGGGTCGGGGGGCGTCGGTGAGGGACGGTTTCAAGTATGCGTTGAAATACGGCTACGACTTTGTGTTGGAGATGGATGCGGATGGAAGCCATCAACCCAAGCATCTCCCTAGATTGCTTCAAATGCTTAAACAATATGACGTGGTCGTAGGATCCAGGTACGTTACCGGTGGACGCGTTGAATACAAAAAATTCATGCGAAAAATCGCAAGCAGATTCTCAAACTACTTCATCCGCGTGGTGATGGGCATACCAGTAAACGACGTTACCTGCGATTTCAGGGGATACCGGCGGCAGGTCCTTCGGGAAGTTGACCTTGATTCAATAGAGAACCGAGGTTTTCTTTTCGGCGTGGAACTACTTTATCTGTGTTTTAAGGCGGGCGCAAGCATACGCGAGACGCCCATAGTTTTTTTGGATCGTATTAGGGGCGAGCCTAAAACCGATTTAGGGGTCGTCCTCAATTACCCGCTTAAGGTTTTAAATATTAAAAAAAGACTTTATGAGAGGAAATGAGGTTATCGATTATTATTCCCACCTACAATGAGGGGGAGAACCTTAAACCCCTGCTTGAGGGATTGAACAAAGCTTTATCCGATGTGCCCTATGATTTAGACGTCTGGGTTGCAGATGACGACAGCCCTGATAAGACGTATCAATTCGCCGAGGATTTGAGGGGGGTTTACCCCTTCTTGAATGTGCTTAGGAGAACGGAAAACAAGGGTCTCTCCCCCGCAGTCTTAGACGGCTTCAGATGCGCGTGCGGAGATGTTTTGTTGGTGATGGACGCCGACTTAAGCCACCCCCCGGATCAGGTTCCTTTGATGGTTGACCGTCTTTTAAGGGAGAACGCGGATGTGGTGGTGGGTTCCAGGTACGTTGAGGGCGGGGGATCAAAAGATTGGCCTTTTTCGCGGAGATTGATTTCTAAATCCGCAACCCTTCTTGCCAGGGGTTTAACTGATGTCTCTGATCCTATGAGCGGTTTTTTCGCGGTGAAAAAAGAGGTTGTAGAAGACGTCTCTAGATTCAATCCCCGGGGTTTTAAGATTCTTCTTGAGGTGCTTGTCAAAGGGGATTACGGGAAACTCGTCGAACACCCCTTTGTTTTCG
>WJJK01000064.1 GCA_014729705.1 Candidatus Altarchaeales archaeon
GCCTGTGAACGTGAAGGTCATCAAGGCTATGAACGCGGTTATGGAAAAGAAGAAATTGTCTATGTGCCCCAGACTCAGCCCCGTCATGGCGATGATCAGGCTGAATTCACTTATCTGGGTTAGGCTTGCGCCAGTCAAAAACGAAACCCGCCTACCATACCCCAGAAGGGAGGTAAGCGGTATGAATGTCAGGGGTTTAAGAGTCAATATCAGGATTATGAAAGGTATTGAAATCAGTATGGCGTGCGCATTCAATTCGAAGATCTCCATACCCAGTGAGACGAAAAAGATTGTTGAAAAGAAATCCCTAAGGCTTTTCATCTTCCACTCTATCTCAAGGTTATATGGGAAGGTGGCGATCGCGATCCCTGCTACGAACGCACCCACCGCAAGCGAAAACCCGATGGCCTGGGATAATCCCGTGAACAAGAAGAAAACAGAGAGGGCTGTTATGAACAAAAGTTCATGGGAGGTGGATATCACCCTGAAAAGGGAGGGCAGTATGAACCTGCTTATCACCAGGGCAATTGAGAACAAACCCGCCCCGACGAACACCCCGTTTAATATGTCTGCGAAAAGTATTGTGGACAGGTCGTGGGGTGTTTTTATTGTGGAGAGGATGGACAGCGCCGTTATCGCGATTATGTCTTGCACCAAGAGAATGCCTAAAATAATCCTGCCATGAAGGGTTTCAAGCTCGTTTTTATCCGACAATATCTTTATCACCACCATGGTGCTTGAGATCGCTAACACCAAACCCATGTACACTGGTTCCAATGCGGTGAAACCAAGCATATGGGCTGCCGCATATCCTGCGCAAAACATTACTGTGGAGTTAACAAGAGCGATTATCGTTGAAGCCCGCCCCACAGACGCTAGTTTCTTCAAGTCAAGCTCAAGCCCCACGATGAAAAGCAGGAAAGCGATTCCAAGCTCAGAGAAGGTGCGTATCACGTCGTGGTTTGTGATCAAACCCAAAATGCTCGGCCCGATTATGACTCCAGCTAAAACGTAGCCGACGATGAGGGGCTGCCGAAATATCCGGGCCAAATGAGCGCCTAAGGTGGCTGCCACGATCATCAAACCCATATCCCATAGTAAGGCGGCGTCGATCATCTTTCAAAGAATTCTTTGTCTTTGACTATTATCCTCTCATCATCTAAAATGCCTTCAATGAAGCCGTACCAGTAGCACACCATCCCCGCGCCGAATAAATCCACGTAGTGGGTTAACTGTTTGCGGTAGTCTTTTTTTATTTCATCCCGGTCCCCGAAGCTGGCTTTCGATTCAATCCAGTTGACCCAGTGTCCGTTGACCTTCAAGGGGGCTTCAAGAAGAAAATCAGGGGTCTTTATGTGTCCGCGTTTTTTCGCTTCCTTCTCCGTTATGTGTTTGATGTTTTTAGCCTTAACCCACCGGCCTATACGGTCTTCAACCTCCCTGCCCCTCTCAAACTGAATCTGGTTGCCTTTTGGAGAGTAAATAAGGTCTGCGTCTATGACTTCTTTAAGTTCCGCCTTAATCCGTTGGTTGTCTATTATGGAGGGTTCCCTGACCGCCTTGCTGAAGCGGTTTTTACTCCAACCCCTCTGCTGCATCAGGATGGAGGCGGTTAATACTGGGGGGAATCCGAGTTCAAGCGATAACTCTAGGAAACTCGCCCCCAGCCTCCAATCCATAAGTAATTCGGGGGCTTTTTTTTTGACTGAGTAATACCTTTTTTTAGTGTCCCTTATGACTTTCAGGGTGTATACTACGAACAAGAAATCCCTTTCATAGTCCTTGTGCACGAGTCTGTCGACATCTTCAGGACTCTCAAGCTTTTCATAGATTTGTCTGTATTCCTTCTCCTGCATTTTAGGGTTGACTCATCCACCCCTAAGGCACCTTTAAGGATAATATTTAAGTAAAGTTCTTTATAACTAAATTCATGGGTCAGCTGGAAGATGATTGTTTCACGTCCTGGCTTTTAAGAAAACCTGAGAGGGAGTTCTTCGGCTACCTGCTGGGGTTTGCTGAAGAAATATTGAATCAAAATGAATTGCTCGCCAAACAGTCCGGCTTTTTCCTTGACTCCGACTTCAATCAAGCCGAAAACATCCACGGACTCATAACCAAGTCAAGCCGGCAGCTGGTTAAAACACGCAAAATGTTGATACACGGCGTCTCTGAGCCTGGCATAAACCCAGAGCACCGCACAAGCTTTCTATCGATTGTCCATAGGCTGGCCGACATTGAAAGCCACATTGAATCCACCTCCTATAAGTTGATGTTGAAGCAAACCCCGCTGCCCGACTACGTATCCGGGATTCTCCTTCAGATGATGGGTAAAACCCTTGAAACCAACCGGAAACTGTGTGAACTAATCGGTTTATTCAAAACAGACTTAGGGGGGGTGTTGGATGAAGCCCACAATATTTCAGTGCTTGAGGATGAGATAGATGTTTTACGCCGAAGTGTTTTAAGAAACATAGTAAACGACGACCTCTTCACCCAACCGCAGCTGCTTTTCACGGTAACAGGCATATTAGACTCGCTTGAGGAGGTATCCGATAAAGCGGAATCCTGTTCTTATATGCTTGAATCCGTTGCATCCGGTTATCTGCCATGAACTTCCGCATACCTGAACGCAAAGACCTCATAATACTGGGGATATTAGCGGTCTTGATACTGCTTGAGGTTTTCGTGAAAAGAGAGGAGATTTTCCACTCAGTCCCCGGCCCCCTATTAATCCTAGTTGGTGCGCTTCTTGGGTTCTCCGCAGGCTTCAAACTATCGGCGGTGCATTCAGGCTCTGGTTTAACAACCGCCATACGCCTTGCGGAAAACACCTCAATCCAAAAACAAAAAAAGGAGGAAGGACTGGTTAAGGAGTTAACTGGGGTTGAAAAAGAAAACCAGAGACTAAGCAAACAAATCACGCTACTAAACCAAGCGCTCAAAGACCGCGACGGGGAAGTCCGGGAACTAGTCGCCGAACTAGAGAAAAAAAGGAAAAGACGCACATAATTCATTTTTATTTTTATACTTTGGTTCAACGTATGTTTTATAACCGAAAAGAAACCCCTTGATTTATATAGGGGTTTTGACACGATATATAGAGCGCAGAAAATTTTTTTGCGTCTAGCTTCTTATGGGGGAGGCTGGGATTTAGCAAAAAACAAATCTTTGATTGGAAAATGGCTGAAGACAACAAAATATTTGAGGACGTAATCGCTGAGGCACTCAGCACCGAACACCTTAAGGTGGTAAACGCATTAAAGAAACCTAAACGCGACTTAGACTTAGCAACCGAGTTGGGGTTGGAGGACACTGCCGTGCGCGTCATACTAAATGATTTGCATGAGCGCAAACTCGTCAGATACAAGCGCACCAAAAACCACGAAACCGGATGGGTTACTCACCACTGGGTGAAGCGTGAGGACCAGCTTGCTAACTTCTCCCGCTGGTATCTGAAGTCGCAGATAAACAAAATCAACAAGTACCTCAACTACGAGGTAAACAGCATACGCTTCCGCTGCGGATGCAACGTAGTATCCTACGACGATGCAATGTCAACGGGATTCATATGCCCCGCATGCGAGAAAAACTACGAGGAATACAACAACACCGCAGACGTGGAGGAGAAAGTCTGTGAACTCACAAGACTATCCAGTCTACTGAACCAAACCTAAACCCGCCTTTTTTTTTAGGTTGAGGGGTCGCAGGTGGTTGCGTCAATGCCGAACACATTATTTGCAATCAAGATAAAGGCTAAAATAGAAAGCAATCCCGCGATTGCGATCATAGCCTTCTTCTTACCTAAAAGCCTCATCTGAACGTCGTCTGCTGCCGCCAGATACTGTACAGCCGCAAAAATAAACAGAACCAAAGCGACGTAGGGCACGACTTTATTCAAAAGATAAAGCATGCAGGCTGCAACCCGCCTGGCCTTATCGAGGGTGCCCCAGTCATCGTAGGCTGAAGCAAAAGACAGGGAAACAAAAAAGACAACCAAAAAAATTGTTTCAAACCTCAATTCAACACCACAATTTTCTTAACACAAGATAAGTTAAGCAAAACATCAATCAACTTAGGGGGGATTCTTTTCTCGATCACAACCGTAAGCTGCGGATCCTCGAACATGGGGTCGTCTGCCACAACCTGCCTTATGCCCAAACCCTCCTTGGCGAGGGCGCCTGTCACCTGGGAGATGATCCCCCTCCCTGAAGCATCCTCTGGGATGACCATAAAAACACCGAAACCCAATTCCGGGGCCACCTCCCTTAAATCAACTCCCACCCGCAGTCTCTCGAAAACAGCCCGCAGTTTATCGTCCTCCAACACGGCTTTAACGGTGGATTTAACCACCCGCGAATCAACGGAATTGATTTTTGCCACTGAAGAATAGGCTACTGATAGATCGTTTGCGTAGAGGCCCCCGTCGGAGGCCACCCGTATCCCCCTTCTAAATAGAAACAAAGCCACCTTCCTCTGGCTTGGCTTACCCCTGAAAAGGCTTAAATCTAGCATAAACATAAAAACTATTTATCCTAAGGGGAATAAATATCCTGCAAATATTTTAACCCAGAAAACCTATTTGGATACTCCTCAAATAGTGCAGGTGAATACTTTGATTGGAAAACAAATCCGAACCGAAAGAATAATAGACCGTGGAAGCCGGAACACGGTTATTGTGCCGCTTGACCACGGCGTATCTGTGGGCCCCATAAAGGGTCTTGAAAACCTATCTGAAACAGTTAATAAAGTAGCTGAAGGGGGGGCGGACGCGGTGTTAATGCATAAGGGGATGGTACAACACGGGCACCGCGGCTACGGCAAAGACGTGGGATTAATAATACACCTTAACGCTTCAAGCTCTGTCGCACCCGATCCCAACAACAAGATACAGGTCACCTCCGTTCAGGAGGCGGTTAGACTCGGAGCCGACTCAGTTAGCGTCCACGTGAACGTCGGAGCAGACAGCGAACACAACATGTTATATGATCTGGGGATGGCTGTGGAGACCGCCACAAGCCTGGGGGTCCCGGTTCTTGGCATGCTTTACCCCAGGGGCAAGGAAATCAAAAATGACAAAGACGTGAAATACGTGAAACACGTAGCCCGGCTAGGGGCGGAACTTGGCGCAGACATGATAAAAACAGTCTACACTGGAGACAAAAAGACGTTCTCCGAAGTTGTGTCAGGGTGTCCGGTACCGATAGTGATAGCTGGGGGCCCGAAAGTCGAATCCGAACAGGAACTTCTTGACATGGTTGAAGAGGCTATGGAATGCGGAGCCCGCGGAACCTCTATCGGGCGAAACATATTCCAGTCCGAGGACCCGAAGTCCCTGGTTCAACAGCTTTGCCGGGTTGTGCACAAAAAACGCTGAGAAAAGATGAGGCGCGACTCTTTTGTGAAAAAACCCTTAGGCTCACTTGACCGCGGGGCGCGGAAATCCGAAAGCAAACCCCCCTCCCACGTCGGCAGCATAATGGATGTGGCCTCAGAAAAAGTAATATACACCTACCATACTACCTCCATCAAGGAAGCAGCGGATTTGATGCAGGAAAACGACGTAAGACGCCTGCCCCTTGTGAACGCTGGCACCAAAAAACTCGAAGGCATAGTAGCCGCCGTCGACATACTGGATTTTCTGGGGGGCGGCTCCAAATACAACATAATCCTTGAGGACTTCCAAGACAATTTTCTGTCTGCAGTAAACTGTCCCGTCGACAAGATCATGGAGGAAATAC
>WJJK01000065.1 GCA_014729705.1 Candidatus Altarchaeales archaeon
CAGCTTAATATCTTCCCAGGCGAGGTGATTAAGGGGGAGCTAACCCGATACAACCGCCCGTTATATGATGATCTTTTTCTCTCTAACAAAAAAATCCTTTTGCTTGATGACACAGTGGATTTAGGGTTCACTTTAAATACGGTACACGAAAAAATTGAGGGTATGGGGGTTGAACGCTCACGCATACGTAAAGCCTGTCTTACCAACGGCGGATTAATTAGGTGCGCATTCAACTTTGTTGACGGAGAAATGGGTCCTGTCCGTGAGATGGCGTTTGAGGATGCCTACGTCGCCCTTTATTCCCCTGAAATCAAGTCAATCAAAAACCCCCAAATCCGGGCTCCCAGATTAAACCGCAGCCCGAGGCGTCCAAAGGATTTATTTGAACTAAGGCCCGCATCCCCTGATGAGGCTGGGCGGGAGGGTCTTTTCTACAACGAGCTTGATAGGATCGCGAATAAAACAAGTTTTTTCTCGTTTTCGGCGTTAAAAAATCTTTTGAAACCAAAAAAGCCCTCCCCGGGAGGTAATCTAACTTAAATTCCTCTGTTTTTTAGTGTTTACTATGCAGACTCAAGATGCGATTGAATCCCGACGGAGCATAAGAAAATACAAGAAAGAGCCGGTGGAAGAAGGAAAAATACATTCAATGATTAAGGCCGGAGTCTGGGCTCCATCGGGATTAAACAACCAGCCTTGGAGGTTTAAAATAATTGAAGACGAAAAAACCAAAAACCTTCTTGCCTCCCACACCCATTACGGCGGCTTAATAAAGCAGGCCCCCCTTTGTATTGTGGTTTTCCTCGACTGCGAGAGAAGCTATGACCGAGAAAAGGATTTTATGGCGGTCGGCGCCTGCATACAAAACATGCTTTTAACAGCCCATGATCTGGGGTTAGGGTGTGTTTGGCTGGGCGAGATATTAAACCAGAGAAAACAAGCGGAAAAGGCGCTTGAATGCCCCAGCTTCTGCGAGCTGGCTGCAGTAATCGCGGTGGGGGTTCCTGACGAAAAACCCACATCCAAAAGAAAATCACTGGATGAATTCCTCCTCTAAACTGATTTCATAAGTTCACAGACCTTACATATATTGGAGGCGGCGGGCTCCCCGCATAAATCGCATTCACCCAACTTTTTTTTCGGGGTGTTTCTACGTAGAATCGGAATCAATGTATCCATGCTTGATTGGATCTGAAATCGTGTGCCCGGATATTTAGCTTCAAACATGTTCACCGCCTCTTTTACAGTGTTCCTGTAGGCTTCCTGGGAGTAAGGACACCCACCCCCCCTGTGGGGGATGTCTTTTTTTTGGGCGTAGAAAAGCACTTCCTCCTCAGGCGAATCCCTCAAAGGCTTTATCCTTGGTATTAATCCCCTTCTTTTTTTAACCCCGACTTCAGCCCCCAGACGCGCTATCCTCATAGAATCCCCTCGGGTAATGTTCATCAAGGCAGTCTGCACCTCGTCATCCAGGTTATGGCCTGTGGCAACGCAATCCATCTTGTTTTTTTTCGCCCAATTGTTGACAACCCGCCTTCTTAAGACCCCGCATACCGTGCATGCGCCTGCAGCGGTTTTTGTTTTATCCATAAACTGGGTTAAGGTAAGCCCGAATTCATCCTGAAAAGAGACAACCTCATGGCAGACGCCCAACTTTTCACATAATCTTTTTACACAGGAAATCGATTCAGACCTATATTCTCCTGTCCCCTCATCCACCGATAGGGCGGTGAGGCTCATTTTCTTGTTTGCCCCTAAAATCTGGTTTAGTATGTAGAGGGTGGTTTGCGAGTCCTTACCCCCGCTTGCTGCTACACAAAACCTCTTTTTTTCAGACAATAATTTGTTGACTCTAACCGTTTTTTTAACCCTCTTCTCAAACAATGCGGTGAAGCACAAGCCGCAGAGCCGCTCGTTGTTGTAGTTCAACGTGATTTCGTGTTTTTTGCCGCAGCGCATGCAATTCATCTTATTTCGTATAATTCTTCAAGCCTAACAAAAGTCTCAATAATGTATTGCGTGTTTTTCTCAATCAAGGGTTTTGTGTATTGTTCAAAGGCTTGACTTGGTTTCTTACCTCCCCTGAAAATATATTTATCCCCTAAACATTCAACTAAACCGATCTGTTGGAAATAAGACAACCAAACCTGTATATTCCTGACAGTCAAACCACTCTCCAGATCGGTTTCACCGTTTTTTTTCCTTTTCTCATAAATCAAGTCCCTGATTTGTTTGACAGATAGACTCAACCCCTTTTTATGGCCTGCCAGAAGAACCCAGAAAACCTCTCTTGCGGGTTCTGCATTTATTCCCAGAGATAACAGCGCTAAAGAGAGGATTTCTGACTGGTTTTCTGTGTAGAGGCTTGAGTGGTCAAACCATTTTAATTTGAATTCAACAAGCGGTTTCGGGGCACCCATACATACGAATTGCTTTTTTATATTAAAAACGGGTATGATTAAGCCTTATGGCCGATGAACCCATATTAG
>WJJK01000066.1 GCA_014729705.1 Candidatus Altarchaeales archaeon
ATAAATTTATAAATCTATTTTTACAAAAATTAACTCTAATGAAAAGATCAAGCCGTAGATGGAAAAAGAAGAATCAGATGAGATGGAAATGGCAAAGAAAAAGAATGAATAAAGAAAAAAGAAAAAGGAAAGGTAAAGTTTAAGGACCATAAGCTTTATATATATAAAATTATAAAAAAGTTTCGTGGTCAAGATGGTAAGTAGATAAAACATGTGATATCTTCTTAAACTTACTATCATTTTTTCATTGGGATCTTGCTTGAATTGTGATGGCACTATCTCTTATGTATGCTTTACTAAAAAGTGGGCATGAATTAAATGAGTTGAGTAAAGTCTGGTTAGAAAAAGATTTATACTAACTTTTTGCGACCAACCCAATTCCCGTTGATCCTGCGGGAGATTGCTGCTATTCGGATTCGACTTAGGCATGCAAGTCAAAGGGCTCTTCGGAGCACTGGCAAAAGGCTCAGTAACACGTCGATAATCTGCCCTATGGTCTGGGATACCCTTGGGAAACTGAGGTTAAACCCGGATAGAGGATTGATACTGTAATGTGCTTTCCTTGAAAAGTAATGCCATAGGATGAGTTGGCGGCTGATTAGGTTGTTGGTAGGGTAAAGGCCTACCAAGCCAAAGATCAGTACGGGGGATGAGAGTCCTAGCCCGGAGAAGGACACTGAGACAAGGGTCCTAGCCCTAAGGGGTGCAGCAGCTACGAAACCTTTACAATGCACGAAAGTGTGATAAGGGAATCCGAAGTGCTTACCTTCTGGGTAGGCTTTTCTTAAGTGTAAGTAGCTTAAGGAATAAGTGGTGGGAAATACCGGTGCCAGCAGCCGCGGTAATACCGGAGCCACAAGTGGCAATCGTGATTATTGGGCCTAAAGCGTTCGTAGCTGGTTTAGTAAATCTTTTGTGAAATTGTTAGACCTAATCTAGCAAATGGCAAGAGAGACTGCTAAACTTGAGACCGGGAAGAGACAGAAGTATTCCTTGGGAAGCGGTAAAATGTTTTAATCCTTGGAAGACTACCAATGGCGAAGGCATCTGTCTAGAACGGCTCTGACAGTGAGGGACGAAGGCTAGGAGAACGATCGGGATTAGATACCCCAGTAGCCCTAGCTGTAAACGCTGTGAACTATGTGTTGCATGTTCTTCGGGAATGTGCAGTGCCGAAGCGAAGGTGTTAAGTTCACCGCCTGGGGAATACGGTCGCAAGACTGAAACTTTAAGGAATTGGCGGGGGCGCACTACAACGAGTGCGGCGTGCGGTTTAATTTAATTCCACACAGAGAATCTTACCAGCAGCGACGGCAGGATGAAGGTCAGATTGAAGGTTTTACCTAACGAGCCGAGAGGTGGTGCATGGCCGACGTCAGCTCGTGCCGTAAGGTGTCACGTTAAGTCGTGCAACGAGCAAGACCTATGTCCATAGTTGCCATCAAGTCTCTTGATGTTTGGGCACACTATGGAGACTGCCTTGGTAACAAGGAGGAAGGTGTAGGCAACGTTAGGTCTGTATGCCCCGAATCTGCTGGGATACACGCGCGCAACAATGGTAGAGACAGAGGGATACAACTCCGAAAGGAGAAGTTAAGCTCTAAACTCTATCTTAGTTCAGATTGAGGGCTGTAACTCGCCCTCATGACGCTGGAATTCGTAGTAATCGTCCGTCAAAAGCGAACGGTGAATAAGTCCCTGTGCCTTGCACACACTGCCCGTCAAACCAACCGAGCAGGGTTTAGGTGAGGTTCACTCTTTAGATTGGTCCGAACCTAGATTCAGTGAGGTGGGTTAAGTCGTCACAAGGTAGCCGTAGGGGAACCTGCGGCTGGATCACCTCCTTTATTTTTAGAACCAGATACTCAGAACTCATTTAATTGTACGGGCCTGTAGCTCAGCCTGGTAGAGCATCGCCCTTGCATAGAACTCTTTTCAAAAAAGCGTTGGCTAAAAAGGGATAAAGAAAGGCGGGGGTCCCGAGTTCAAATCTCGGCGGGTCCATAAAAGTCCAGGCGAATAAAAAATGCAGCTCTCTATCCATAGTAGGATATTGAGTTAAGAAGATAGACCTAGGATTCATGTTTATCTTGTGCATAGGCGAAATAGTGTGTAAGATTTTACTACGCCGTTAGGTGGATGACTTGGCTTAAAATGCTGAAGAAGGACGTGGCAAGCTGCGATAAGCTTTGGCGAGGCGCATGCAGCCCTTGAACCAAAGATTTCTGAATGGGACATCCCATTAAATCCGAAAGGATAAGGAACACGAGGAATTGAAGCGTCTTAGTACTCGTAGGAAAAGAAATCAATAGAGATGCCGTGAGTAACAGCGAGCGAAAGCGGTAAAAAGCAAACTGAATCTTCTGTAGAAATATAGAAGAGATGTGGTGTTGTAGGACTTACTTAAGATCTTAATCAGATGAGTTGAAGTTTTCTGGAAAGTTATACTATAAAGGGTGATAGTCCCGTAAACTAAATCTGGAAAGATTTGTAAGTATCCTGAGTACCATGTATTGGATATTACATGGGAATTTAGGAGGTATTAACTTCTAACTTTAAATACATTTTAAGTCCGATAGCGCATAGTACTGTGAAGGAACGTTGAAAAGAACCTGTGATAGGGAGTGAAAAGATCCTGAAACCTAACGGTTACAGCATGATACTGCTCTACGGAGTTGTATCGTACGTTTCGAATAACGGGCCAGGGAGTGTATCCAAGTGGCGAGAATAATCCTTATTGGAGTATTCATAGGGAAACCAAATATCTGCAGTTTACGAGAGATGAGGTGTGAAAGTGCCTTAAGTCACTTGAATACGACCCGAAACCGGACGATCTAACCCAAAATAAGATGAAGCCTTGGTAATACGGGGTGGAGGTCTGTAGCGGTGCTGCGGGCATGCGTTCGTGTAATTTTGGGTTAGGGGTGAAAAGCCAATCGAGTTCGGTGATAGCTGGTTCCTGCCGAAATAGGCTTAAGTCTAGTCTGAGAGGAGATTACCAAGAAGGTAGAGCTACGGATTTGGAAATCCGGGGGTGAAAGCCTTCGCTTCCTCGTCCAACTCCAAATATCTTGGTGTCATAGAATCTTGGAAACGGCGGCTCTGGGGTAAGCTTGAGTTGCTATGGGGGAACAACCCTTTCTGTAGTTAAGGTCCCTAAATACTATTTAAGTGTTAACGGGTAAAAAGTGTTAGTAATCCGAGACAGCTGGGAGGTATGCTTAGAAGCAGCAATCCTTTAAAGAAAGCGTAATAGCTCACCAGTCAAGATTATTAGCCTTGAAAATGGACGGGGCTAAAATAGTTACCGATACTACAGACTTCTTTGTATAAAGAAAGTGGTAGGCAGGCTTTCTTAGTGGGCAGAAGCTTCTTTGTAAAAAGGTGTGGACCATTAAGAAAAGAGAATCCTGGTGGTAGTAAGATCTAAACATGGTGAGAATCCATGATACCGAAAGAGCAAGGGTTTCTTAGCAATGTCAATCAGCTAAGAGTAAGTTAATCCTAACCCACTTCTTAACTGTTTGTGGGGAATGGGAAACAGGTTAATATTCCTGTACTACTTAGGTACATGCGGTAACGCAGGTTTATTTGCTGACGTTTTGGGCTAAAACAACATCTTTTTTTGGATGCTAACTGAGATATTTCCAGGGAGTATCGTAATGGTGAGAACTGGAAAAAATCAGGAATGGCTGCATTAATGTAGTTTATTTGATGCCTGGAACCCGTGAAAAGGCAAATAGAAAGGATCCTAAGTATTTATACCGAGAACCAGCACTGGTGCTCTGGGTGAGAAGCCCAAGGTATGAGGGTTTAAACTAATTGAGGGAATTCGGCAAATTAGTTCTGTGCCTTTGGTATAAGGAATCCCTGTTTTCGTATCTGCATAGATGCGTCTTCAGGGCTCAGTGACTAGGAGGAACCGACTGTTTAATAAAAACTTAACAATCCGCTAGCCTGTAAAGGTGTGTATGGGTTGTGACGTCTGCCCAGTGCCTGTATCTGAAACCTCTTTTCAAGGAGACGAAGGACAGGTAAACGGCGGGAATAACTATAATTCTCTTAAGGTAAGCACGGAGTTGCCTTAACAAAATCTGGCTATATGCTGGAAAATCTCACGAATCTTATGATAGGATACTTTATTAGCAATAATAAAGCGGACCCTAAAAATTCATAAGTGGAGACGATCAGCAGGAAAGACTAGATAAAAAATATCTAGAATCCTCAGAGACTATACGCCAGAACTCAAATTAATTTTGAGTAAGATATAGTCCGACCCATTAGGCGACTAATGGAGATATGCAGAGATGTATATCCGCCTTAAATTAAGGTCAGTACCTTTTATAGGGAAAGTAACAGATGTGAGCGAAATACCTTGTCGTTTGAATGACGACGCGCATGAATGGCGTAACGAGTTCCTCACTGTCCCCAATTAGTGTCCCCTGAACACACTATACTGGTGCAAAAGCCAGTGACTTCCAGTGGGAAGCGAAGACCCCGTAGAACTTTACTGTAGCTTGTTGTTGTGATGTAAATTTTGGAGTGCAGTATAGGTGGGAGTTGTTAAAACCTAGTCGCTAGGTTAGGTCTAGACAAAAGTGAGATACCACCCTTCAGAATTTATATCACTAATTTCCTTTTTAGGAAAAACAGCAGCTGGCGGACAGTTTGGCTGGGGCGGCACCCTGCTGAAAAGATATCAGCAGGGCCCAAAGGTTGACTCATCCAGTTTAGAAATCTGGAGCAGAGTGCAAGAGCAAAAGTCAGCCTGACTGAATTTCAAAAAGCACGAAATTCAGAGACGAAAGTCTGGTCTAGCGAACCCCTAAGTCCTCATTAATAGGGGCTAGGGATGACAGAAAAGCTATCTCGGGGATAATTGAGTTGTAGCGCCTAAGAGCTCATATCGACGGCGCTGCTTGCTACTTCGATGTCGGCTCACCGTATCCTGGCTGTGCAGAAGCAGCCAAGGGTGGGGGTGTTCACCCATTAAAACGGTTCGTGAGCTGGGTTAAGAACGTTGTGAGACAGTTTGTATGATATCTACTGGAAGTGTAAAATGTCTGAGAGCAAGGATCCCTTAGTACGAGAGGAACGGGGGTTCGTGGCCTCTGGTTAATCGGTTATCTTACAAGGTAGGCCGAGCAGCTACGCCATAAGGGATAACTCCTGAAAGCATCTAAGGAGGAAACTCCACTCAAAAAGAGACATAGGACTCCTAAAGAACATGGGGTTGATAGGACCAGGGTGTAAGTATCAAGGTAACGAGATATTCAGCCTGTGGTTACTAATTGTCCAAAATAAATTTTACATACTATTCGCCTATGTACTCTCTTTTTTTATTAAGAATAATTGAAACATAAATTTTTTATTTAGAATGAACTTTTTAAGTTGGAAAAATTCTCGCTATGTTTTTTATTTAAATTGAAGTAAAATAATTACTCGTCAGCATAACCTTCTAAAATATCATAGGCATCTAACAAAGAACACTTTGGGTCATCAATTACTTTTCTAGATATTCCATATATTTCTTTTATAGAGGGATTACTATCTGGAAAAATTCTAGAAGCTAAATAAGGAGGGGTTAAAAACATTGCAGTAGTTATGGTTTTTGCAAATTTAATTGGATGTTTTCCCGCATCTAATAATATAGATCTTAAGGTAAATTCTTCTGCATCTAATGTTTCTAATGTTGATGAGCCATCCATTTTAAATATATTTTGCAGTATCTATTTATAAATCTTTTTAAATGGTAAATTATTGTTTTTCCATATGAAAGTTGCGGTTTTATTTTCAGGTGGTAAGGATTCTTGCTATGCTGCTTATTTAGCTAAGGAAAGGCGGGATAACTTAGTTTGCCTAGTTAGTATATTTTCTAAAAATAAGGAAAGTTATATGTTTCATACTCCTTCTATTACTAAAGTTAAAAAACAAGCTGAAGTTATGGAAATTCCTTTAATTGTAAAAGAAACAGAGGGCCTTAAAGAGAAGGAATTAGAAGATCTTAAAAATGCGATTAAAGAAGCTAAAGAAAAATAT
>WJJK01000067.1 GCA_014729705.1 Candidatus Altarchaeales archaeon
ACCGGACGCGTCAGCGAGGTTGAATACGCCGTCGGGGAATTCAACGTAGGCTTTTAGGCATGGAAAAAGACAGACAAAAAGGGGGTGCGTTGCCTGAACCCAAACAAGCACTAGATTCTTCTGTATTCGCCGGAAAGCATAGGAGGGAAATCGATGAAATCACCCAATTATCTACGCCGATGCACAGGGAAACAACAGCTGAAAAAAGCATTCCACAGATATTTGCATATCTTTCATCAAAGAAACTGCTCTCTGAGGAAAGCCTCGATCAGCTGCTGAAGATATCCCGTCACACGAAACCCGAACACATACACCATGTTCTGCGGATAAGCCTGCCTAAAGCGTTTGACGCCGTCAAAAAATCAGGGACCCCCTTAGACAAAGAAATGGTAAGTCAAGTGGTTGAATTAACATGCAAAACCCAGCCTCGGGACGTGAGGAAAACCCTTGAAATAGGCATACCCAATACTTTAACCGCATTAAAGGAATCAGGTGAAGGAGTAAACCATAGTTCATTTAACCGCTTGGTTTCGGGGGCTGAATCAGTGGGAGCCGAATACGTTCTCCCATATTTAGCTTATGCAATACCTTGTGCATTCTCAGCACACAAAGAAGTAGGTAAAGCCTATTCCGCCGCTAATGAATTCGTGAAAACAAACAAAAAAAGTGGGTACTTAAGCCAAATAACAGGATACATAAATTCTCAACCAAAGGAGGATAGACCTGATTTAATGGGTTTTTTCAGCGAAGAATTCAGTGAAAGAGAAAACGCCCGGAATACGCCGACACACGCATACTTATACGAGAACGCGAGCATAAACGCCTTAAGAGGTCTTTTGGATTCAACCAGGTCGAAAGATGTTTCAGTGGGCTTAGGGGGGGAAGTCAGCAGATCGGATGTTTTCGCTAAACTTTATTCATTCTACAGCCATAGGTTGTTGGATGAGGAAATTCGGGATCATCAGTTGATGGGGGAAGTGAAAACAAAGATGGGGGATAATAGGTATTCACAGGTGATGCGGGATGCTGAATCAAGGATTTCAAGGCAGAAGACGGGGCCCATTAAATCCTTATCCCGCGACCTAAGGAAGCCGGATAGATTCAGCATAGAATTCCACGACGTCGTGACAGGCGATCCCGCGACAATAGGGTATGAACCATTCAAATACGGGTTACCCCCCAGGCTTCCGCCGGAGAGGCGGGAGGCCGCCAGGAAATCCTTTAACATCCCGGAAGGTGATGAAGTTGTGGTGGTTGGAAGCCCCTCCCCTATGGAGGCTGCAGAGGTTGTCTCCGCATTCAAAAAGAGAGGCGGCAACGCAACCCTCATAATAGCCCCCCGGGAACGGGAGGCTCTTGAGTCGATCAAGAAAGACTTAGAGGATCAATCAATCCCCTCAAGGCTTAGAAGCCAGCCCTCCTCTCACCAGAAAGTCATCCTACTGGACACCCAGGGTGAACTGCTTGACTCCTACTCCCTAGCCGACTACGCCTTCGTAGGCGAGAACCGAAACATACTTGAACCGGCAAGCCAGGGGAAACACCCCTATTTTTTCGGTGATTACTGGGGTGCCAACCAGATGGCGAAGGAAATGATTGAAAGACATGAGGCGGGAACCCACGTGGGGGGTAGACTAAAAACGGAGGATGTCTTGGGGCGGCCTCCGAAGGACGGCTCGAAGGCGGCGGAGGTTGTAGATGAATTGCGGGACAAGGTTTTACCGCAGTACGGCGACATAATCCTGAAGCTAGCGTTCATTTGGAGCGAAAAACAGGCTCATAACACCGCGTAAACAGCCTTCTTACCTGCCGCATCGAATATTTTTCCGGTTTTTTCGACAAGAGTTTTGTCTATGCCCCCGGAAGCCCTTAAGGTAGGGTTTAGATGTAGGGGTTTGGAGAGCATAGTGAATATGTCTTGTTGTATTTTCGGGTCAAGGAAATTGGTTTGAGGTTTTTTAGAGTCCCAGACAAGGAATGTCTGAGGAGCGGTTACCTCTTCTTCACGCAATATACTCTTTTCAAACATCCGCTTGGGGTAGAGCATAACGAGGCCTGCGAAGTCAGGGTATTTCTCCTGAACAGTTGATAGGGCTTCCATCACCTTCTTCTCTTTCGATTTAATTTTAGCCGCGGTTTTTAATTCAGGCACAAGCGAGGATTCCATGCTGATCTTCCCGTCCCCTGAGACGTATACTCCGTCCCCGGAAATCCTTTTAGATGCCACATAAAGTATTCTGGATGACTACAAATAAATGCCTGTAAACATATTTTTGTGTATGGATGCTGTTTTGCTTGCCGCAGGGGAGGGGACTCGTCTCCGCCCTCTCACCGTCACCCGTCCTAAGCCCATGCTTCCCCTTGCGGGTAAACCTATCATTGAATGGGGTCTTGAAGCGCTGGATTGCGTGGGCGTGAAAAACGCCTACATCGTAGTCGGATACAGGAAAGAGGTTATAAGGGATTATTTTGGCGGGCAATTCAGGGGGGTTAAACTGCATTACCTCACGCAGAAGCAGCAGCTTGGCACAGCCAACGCGGTCGCGCAAGCCGAGAAATACGTGAGAGGCGACTTCCTGGTGATGAACGGCGACGTATTCGTAACCAGGAAATTCATATCCACCTTGCTTGAGGAACACCGAAAAAACAAGCCACAGACTTCCATGTCTATTGTGGAGGTAGGTGACCCAAGCCAATACGGAATCGTGGAGACGGCGGGGAGTAGGGTGACCTCCCTTGAGGAGAAACCCCGTAAACCCAGATCCAGTAAAGCCAACTGCGGAGTTTACGTATTCAATAAAAGCATCTTCAAATACATACGCGAACTTAAGCAGTCCAAACGGTTGGAGTTTGAGTTGACGGATGCCATCAAAAAAAACATACCCAAAAAAACGGTTCACGCCATAGAGTGCAAAGGGCAGTGGATTGACGTTGGA
>WJJK01000068.1 GCA_014729705.1 Candidatus Altarchaeales archaeon
ATCCAGAAAAACGGGGTGGGGTTTGAGGTTGGGGTCAAGGGGGTCCCATTCAACCTCAAGGGCGAGTATTCTTTTCTTCTCCAATATTTTTACGACACTCCAAAGTTCTTTAGTGCTCACTTTAAGGGTTTGTGCCGCCTGGGAGAGAGGTATTTTGTTTTCCCTTAAAACCAGTTTCACCAGTTTCTTTGACAACAAGGATTCCGCCATAGGATAACCACACACATATGTTTTAAACAACTTTTTTTTCTATACTTAAATAAGTGGTTGTTATGCGAAACATCTTGGAAGCCAACCTTGATTTGGATTGGATGGATTTTGAGGTGTCCGATGAAACGGCGGGGCAGGCAGGGAAGAGGATTAACATGGGTTTCATCGCCCTGCATTTTCTGTCGGGGGCTTTAGGCGTTTTGTTCAGCTACCTGCTTTCCGATGAAGTGGGTTGGAGTCTCTTCCTTTATTTAGTGTTCGCCTTAGGCGTTCTGAACTTTTATCGGGGGATGATTTTATCGGGTTAAAGGGCATGCTGATTTATATGCTTGTCTTGTCTATTGCTTGGAGACCATATCTCTCTGGATACGGGAACAAACCAACATATACCAATTTGGTGGCAGCTAAACTGCCACCAAAGACTTCTTCTTGCCCCCGCCGCGATTTGAACGCGGGTCCTAAGGTCCGCAACCTTATAGGATGTCCATGCTACCCCACGGGGGCGTTCGATGAGGTTCTAATTATAAGGTTTGCATATAATATAACTTCTTCGTGTTTTTAGGATGGATAAGGAAGTTAGGTTGTTGGCGGAGAGGGAGCAAATCAGTTTAGCTAAGTTTAATCGTAACATTAAATCCGGAGCCCTTGTTGTGGTTAAGAATCCACAGCGAAATGTTAAGCCGCTTGCAATAGGTGCGGGGGCGTCGACGAAGGTTAACGCTAACATAGGGATTAGTCCCGATAAATCCGACCTCGACTCAGAGATCAGGAAGGCTAAGATCGCAGTTGAGGCTGGAGCCGACACTCTCATGGATTTGAGCGTCGGAGGGGATGTGGCGCAGATATTGTCGGAGATAATTAAGGTTTCTGATGTTCCTTTGGGGACTGTGCCCCTCTACCAGCTTTTCGGGGATAAACACCTTGACTTCGATTTCGAGGATTACCTCAGGGTTTTAGAGCAGCAGGCGAAGCTTGGGGTGGATTTTATGACCATACATGCGGGATTGACGCGGGACGCCGTTGAGTTCGCAAAAAAAAGAGTCATCCCCATAACAAGCAGAGGGGGTTGTTTCCTGGCCTCCTGGATGAATAAACAGGGTCTTGAAAACCCGTTGTACACTGGCTTCGATGATGTCCTTGAAATTCTGGCGGAATATGATGTAACCATAAGTTTGGGGGATGGTCTTCGTCCGGGGGCCTTGGCGGATGCGACTGATAAGGCTCAGATAACGGAGCTTAAGACTTTAGGGCGTTTAACAAAGCGGGCGTGGAGTTGCGGGGTTAAGGTTATTGTTGAGGGTCCCGGTCATGTCCCTTTGGATCAGATTCAACATAACATGCGCATACAGAAAAGGTTTTGCCATAATGCCCCTTTCTACGTTTTAGGGCCTCTTGTCACCGACATAGCCTGCGGATACGATCATATTACTTCTGCGATTGGCGGGGCAGTTGCAGCCATGCATGGAGCGGATTTCCTCTGCTACGTTACTTCCGCGGAGCATCTGGGTCTGCCGGATGAGTATCAGGTGAGGGAGGGGGTCATCGCTTCCAAGATTGCTGCTCACTCAGGGGACATAGTTAAATACGGTGCAAGAGGCAGGGACGATAAGTTAAGTGCGGCCCGGGGCAGGCTTGATTGGGATGCTGTATTAAATCTTTGCATAGACCCTAAAGTAAGGGACCATTACCCTGGTTTGGGTGGTGAGAGGAAATGCACTATGTGCGGGGATTTCTGCGCCCTACGAATATTCCGTGATCTCTAGGGCCGATATTGTGGTTTGAAGCCAGTCTCCTGCGCCGGTTAGGATCATCTGCACCGCGATGGCTAATACGATTAATCCGGTAAGCCTTATTATGGCCCCCATTATGTTGTGTTTGAGCAGGAATCCGCCGATGTATCTTGAGCTTAGCATCATCATGAGGTTTACGGCCACCGCTATTGTCAGTGATGTGAGTGTTGTTATTGAACCGTATTCTGCGGCGAAAGAGATTGAGGCTACGATAACCGCAGGGCCCGCTATTAGGGGGGATGCGAATGGCACTATGGATAGTTCGTCGAGTTTAGTGCTTTGTATTTCATAGAATATTCCGTGGGTTAGGGCTTTAAATCCCATGTACAGGAATACTATTCCCCCAGCCATTCTAAGTGAGTATAGTTCAACGTGGAATATGTTTTCGAGTATAAAGTTTCCTGCGAAGACCATGAAAAAAAGTATCGTTAACGCTACTACTGAGGATCTTATGCTGAGTATGTGTAGTTCGTCTTCTCCCATGTCTTTGAGGTAGGTGGAGAGTATGAATACTTTGCTTAAGGGGTTGATGATTGCGAGAAAGTAGAGTGTTAGGTGCAGTTCGGTTTCAAAAATCATTTTGGAGTTTGATTTTTAAATAAATTGTTAAAAAACCCTTAAAAACCACAAACAACCCTTTTTTGAGTAATAAACTATTTTTAAGTATGTTCTTCATATTTTTTCTAGTGATAAAACCAAAAACACCCCTCCAACAAGGCAAACCAATACTATTGTACGACTCCTCCGGCAGGGAAGGAGAAACAGACATAGTAATACATGCAAAATACGCTTCACCACAGATTATCCGGCTTATGAGAAAACAAGCGGGGGGACTTATATGCCTTGCTGTCGGAGAACAAATCGCAGAAACCCTTAACCTGCCCCACTTAACCGACATAATAGAGGAAACCCCCCTGCACGAACTATCCCCCCTTAAAACCGCCTACGGAGATAAACCCGCATTCTCCTGGCCCATAAACCACAAAGACACATACACAGGCATAACAGATGAAGACCGCAGCCTGACAATCACCCGTTTTCAGCAAATCATCGAACAACAACAACAACACGAAAAATTTGTGAAACAATTCTATGCGCCAGGCCATGTGCCTCTTCTTTGCGCACGAAACATAAACCACCGCAGAGGCCACACGGAATTGTCGATAGAGCTTGCAAAACACGCTCACCTAACCGAATGCATGGTTTTATGTGAGATGATGGCAGACGACCATAAAGCATTAAGCCACAGGGAAGCTGAAAAATACGCTAAAACAAACAACCTACTTATGGTTGACGGGGAAAGCATATGAAAACAATAGGGGTAGTGGATACAACCTTTGCAAGAATCAATTTAGGCGGTATCGCGGCAACAGAGATTAAAAACAACTACACCCAAATAAAAATCATAAGACACACCGTTCCAGGGGTCAAGGATCTGCCCTGCGCATGCAAAAAACTGCTTGAAGAGTCCGGATGCGACCTATGCATCGCCCTTGGGATGCCAGGCGGCCAACCGATAGATAGGCAGTGCGCGCATGAATCCTCCCTGGGGTTGATTGCCGCGCAGCTTATGACAAACAAACACATACTCGAGGTCTTCATACACGAGGATGAGGCGAAGGAGCCGAAGAAACTGATTGAAATCGCAAAAGACCGGGCGAAAAAACACGCCCACAACGCAGTGAACCTCCTACTTTACCCCAAAAAAATGATGGACAACGCAGGACAAGGGTTGAGGCAGGGTTCAATGGATGCAGGATCACTTTTGGAGGAATAAAAAAAAATGGATGAAATAAACATAGCATTGGTTGTATCTGAATTCAACGCAGACATAACAGGGTTGATGCTTGAGAGGGCTAAGGCGCACGCAAAATTTTTGGAGGTGGACATAACCCACATAGTCTCGGTTCCCGGAGCCTTCGACACGCCGTTGCCGGTGAAAAGATTGCTTGAGAAAAAGAATGTCGACGCAGTCGTAACCCTTGGAGCAGTCCTTGAAGGGGATACGCAACACGATGAGTTGGTTGGTCAGCATGCGGCAAGAAAACTCATGGACCTATCCCTTGAATACGGGAAACCCGTGGCATTAGGGATCTCGGGTCCGGGGATGACCCGACTCCAAGGACAGGAGCGGATTGACGAGTACGCTAAGAGGGCGGTTGAGTCCGCAGTCAAGCTCGTTAAAAGAACGAGAAACCTCAACTAAAACTTGAAAAAACAAAACACCCTCACCAGCTCCGCCTGGACCAAGTTAATAACCGAATACGGAGACTTCAAAGTTAAGGCTTACAGGGATACCGAAGGCAAGGAGCATTTTGTCGCAGTTAAAGGAGACGTATCAGGTAAAGAGAAGGTGCCTCTTCGAATCCATTCAGAGTGTTTAACAGGCGACGTCTTCCACTGCCTATCCTGTGACTGCAGAAACCAGTTTCAGGCAGCGCTAAAACAGATATCGATGCGGGGGGGAGTGCTTATTTATCTTAGGCAGGAGGGCAGGGGGATTGGGTTAGTGAACAAAATGAATGCCTACGCCCTTCAAAGAGAGGGTAAAGACACCGTTGAAGCCAACATCGACCTTGGTTTTAAATCTGACGAGAGGGCCTATGAGATTGCCGCTCAAATTATTAAGGAACTTAACATCAAATCCGTATCCATCCTAACCAATAACCCCGCTAAAATAGAGGGACTGGAGGGGGAAGGTGTTTTGGTGTCGGATAGAATACCCCTTCAAACCAAATCCAACACCTACAACCGAGATTATCTTTCCATAAAAAAAAGAAAACTTAACCACCAATTCAAAGATGATTGACGAAAAACATATGCTGCGAGCCCTTGAACTATCGCTTAAGGGCTCTCCCTCACCCAACCCCTACGTTGGGGCTGTCCTAGTCAAAGGCGAGAGGATTCTGGGAGAGGGATTCCACAGGAAAGCCGGGTGCCCTCATGCGGAGGTTGAGGCCCTGAACTCAGCAGGGGATTGCAGGGGCGCCACATTATATGTTTCGCTTGAACCCTGCAGCCACGAAGGCAGAACCCCCGCGTGCACTGACGCAATAATTAATGCGGGGGTAAGTCGGGTGGTTTATGCAGCCGATGATCCCACACCCAAGGTGAGGGGCAGGGAAGAACTGCTTGAAGCAGGCGTCGAAGTACTTGGAGGGGTTTTAGAGGGGAGAGCACGCAAGATAAATGAAGTATTCTACCACAACACTATTACTGGCAAGCCTTTCGTGGTCTTGAAGGCTGCGTTGACTTTGGACGGAAAGATTGCGACAGAAGCAGGGGAAAGCAAATGGATAACCACGCGAAAATCACGTGAATACGCGCATAAACTCAGAG
>WJJK01000069.1 GCA_014729705.1 Candidatus Altarchaeales archaeon
AACAGAAAAATTAGTTGAACCAATAAAAATTGATGTGAAAAACCAATAGACTATGCGGATTCAAACGCGTGAAACATTAAGTGTTTCAGCGCGCCAAAACACGCAGAGTGTTTTGAGCGTTCCGCCCGCGGCCCACAAATTCCATGGATTAAAGCATTATCAGTAGTTCTGTCTTAAAATCCTTTACGGAAGCTATGAAAGAGAGAGTAATTGTGTTAAAAGATGAATCTAATTAACTTTAATTTAAAATTTGATGTGAACCAGATTATTTCAAATTTAAGATCATTTTTCATAGAACCCTCTCTTGCCTTCAGCATAAACAATGCAATTTGTAATAAAAAATCTGGCAAAGCGGATGAGGGTAGGGCCGATCTTACAGTAAATTTTAAAATACATAATCCCAATACACAGCCAATGCATCTCCGCGGCACTTATTTCAAAATATCTGAAATCCATGGAGAATGGACTGAACCTTTAAAATTCGATGAGCTGAATAGAGAAAAACACTATCATTTTAGACCCAAAGAGGTAAAGGACATAGAACAAAAATCACATCCAAACGTAGCCCAAAATAGAACAATAACACTAAATTACAAACTACTAATTGGAGATATGCAGAAAAGAACAGAAAAATTAGTTGAACCAATAAAAATTGATGTGAAAAACCAATAGACTATGCGGATTCAAACGCGTGAAACATTAAGTGTTTCAGCGCGCCAAAACACGCAGAGTGTTTTGAGCGTTCCGCCCGCGGCCCACATATCTTTTTTATCTTGTGGTTTTCAATGATTTTTGGGTATAGACGGATATGAAAAGGGTTATGTTTTATGGTGTCTGTTTTTTGGTTTTTACAATCATGTTGTTGTTTTTGGGGGTTTGTTTGCTGAGAAGTTGATTTGGCGGCAGATTGAGTCAGCTAATTATTGCGAGACTGACAGTCATTGTGTTTTGGCTTATTATGATTGTCCTTTTGGTTGTGGAGTCTACATCAATAAAGATGAGACAGCTAAACTAAGTGTTATCACAGAAGTCTACGATTTTTTGACTCCAGTCGACTGCGTGTATGGTTGTATAAACCAACCAATACCTGAGTGCCTTAGCGGCCGGTGTGCTGCAAGAGTATGTGAGAAGGATGTGTTCATCTCCCAGCGGATTATGGTGGACGGAGTATACAGGAGACCTTGTGAGTGCCCTAGTGATTCAGATTATGAGTTTAATGAAACCCACTTCAGATGCGTTGATAGACGCTAGTCTTTGATTTTGTTTTTGGTGATTAGTGTTCCTGTTCCTTTTTTGGTGAGTATTTCTTCCAAGACTGCGTGGGTGTTGGCTTTGACTATGTGGGTGCGGTTTACTCCGCCGTTTATGGCTTCGATGCATGCCTTGATTTTGGGTTTCATGCCGCCCTTCACTGTCTTGGATTTCGCGGTCTTCACTGCCTCAGCGAGGGTGAGTCTTTTGATTAGTCTACTGTCTTTGTCAAGCACTCCGCGTACGTTGGTAAGTATTATTAGTTTCGAAGCGTTCATGGCTTGCGCAAGCTTCGACGCTGCGGTGTCGGCGTTGATGTTCAGGCTTTCCCCGGATTTAGCAAGGCCCACCGGGGAGACTACCGGTATGTAGCCGTTTTGAAGCTGGGTCTCCAGTATGTGGGGGTTAACTTTCGTTATCTCCCCCACAAAACCTATGTCCACCTTCTGGTTGGTTTTCCTGGCTTCAAAGAGTCTGCCGGATTTCCCCGATAAACCCACTGCATGGCCGTTGTGTTTGTTTATCTGTGAAACAATTTGTGTGTTGACTTTGCCTGTTAAAACCATCTCCACAATATCCATGGTCTCTTTATCGGTTTTACGCAATCCTTCAACGAATACAGGGGCTTTACCGAGTTTATCCATCGTATGGGATATTTCGCCTCCGCCGCCGTGCACGACAACAGGCTTAATCCCCACTATATGCAGGAAAATAAGGTCCTGGGCGACGGACGCTATTATTCTCTCGTCAAGCATAACCTCCCCGCCCAGCTTGACTACGAAAACCTTCCCCCTAAACTCCCTGATGTATTCCAAGGCGTTTACGATTATCTCGGACTTCTTCATGATAGGATTTCATAAATAATGAGGTTTCAGCGATATTTATATAGTAAGAGGCAGATAGTGTATACCATTTCTCAAGATGTATGTGATCATTGTAGGAGGAGGCACTATAGGTAAAACCCTTGCCACCCACTTAATTGGATCAGGACATGAGATAGTAATCATTGAGGAGGATCCTGACGCTGCAAAGAAGCTGGCTGAATCCCTAGACGTGATAGTCGTCCAAGGCGACGGTTCGGCAACCGACATACTCAAGGACGCTGGAGTCGATAAAGCAGACGCGCTTGTCGTTTTAACCCCCGACGACAGCATAAACCTCACAATCTGTCAGATGGCTAAGAAATTTAATGTCCCAAAGATTGTGGCCCGCGTAAACGACCCCAGCAAAAAAGATTTATACATTGATTTAGAGATTACTGCCGCAATAAGTTTGGTTTCCGCCGTCGTAAGCCACTTCAAAAACACCTTAAGCAGTGAGCAAGGCAGGAGTATGGTGTCTATCGCAGGCGGTAACGCAGAGGTGCTTGAGCTTAAATTGACTAACGAAAACCTGGATGGCAAGAAAATAAAGGACATTGGATTGCCTAATGGGGCGGTAATAGCCGCCATCTATAGGAACGGAGAAGTCATAATAGCCTCAAGCGACACTATCCTGCGGAAAGACGATGTCTTAACGTTGGTTATTAAAACAGACATGGTGCAGGACGCCACCGCCATATTGAAGTAGGAAGTTTTGGTGGTTGGGTATGAGGCGGACCAAAATCGTTTGTGAATGGTTTGCCAAACTGGGTTAGGGTTTTGTAGTTTTTGAAGCGGTCGACGTAGTATACCGC
>WJJK01000070.1 GCA_014729705.1 Candidatus Altarchaeales archaeon
TGGAAAGGAGACAGGAGCAGCCCGAGGACTACCGAGAAGAGATACAAAAATATCTGGAAAAAGAAGACCGGTACCAGGACCTCAAGAAAATAATTGAACTCGAGAAAGCTCTCTCCACAGGAACCAAAACCAAATGGAGGAGGTTCTTATGCGGGTTCGAGGTTGTAGGAGCTGCTTATTGCGGTATATGCACAGCCTCGTCGCCTCGAGGGATCGGTCCTGCCAGGTACGTTTCTTATTTTGTACACCTGAAGTGCAAGCTTACGCGGTGTGAGGTATGTCTAAATGGTCTTCCCAGGGGGGCGGTTCTTGTTGATCGCTCCAATGGCCGCAAGCTGATCGTCCAAGAGAAAGTCGAACGACTCCCGCATCGGAAGATCCCCGTCAGGAATCAAATCACGGGGAGGCTTTCTCACATCAATACAAAATATATCTCGAGCAAATATCGACCCACGGCCGATTTCGGGGGCTGGATAATCGCCTAGGCCTACCAGTATCCCTGTTCCTGGTAGTACAGGTCCTGTTTTTCGACTTCGTCGTCCGCTTCCTGCTTCATCCTCCTGAGTTCGGCTTTACGACTCATGAGAAGAAAAGGAATCTTTCCGATGTTGAAAAGGTCAGGCCAAACCCATTCGAAGTCCCGGTGTCCTGACATAGTTCCCTTTGGACCATCATCCCACGAGGAAATGCTCCCACGAATGATGATCCCATTGTGGGGAGACATTTGATTGGCCCAGGGAAGCTCTACAAAAGCCAGAAGCCCGGGGTCCATACTGTTGTAGTCCAGAGTGAACTGGGGCTTAGAGCCGCTGAACCCTGCTCGGGGGGTGAGGCTACGGGCCCGAGGGCTCAGCTCTTTTCCAATCGCAGCCAGTACTTTTTTAAACAGATTCCTGTGCAGGTTGCAGGAGATCCTGAACAGGGCTTCCACCATATTTTTTATTTTGTCGTTCCTTTTACCAAGGGCAATCAGGGCTTTCGAGAATGCCCTTTTGAACTTATTTGAATATTGGCTGGGATACTGATTTATTTTCTGGGCAAGGATCAGAATCGATCGACCGTCCTCACTCCGGAGGGACAGTTTGACGAACTCCGGGATAGCCGTGTCATCCCCACCTTCGACCAACCTTCGGGCTCTTTCCAGAGCGGGGCCGACAGGTCCATAGGCTTCTTTCCACCCACCGGCAAAGCGAAGGCCCATGGATTCGAGAAGCTCTTTTCTTTTCTCGGGCTTCTGATAGGCGATTCGGATAGCTTTATTCAGAGAACTCATAGGATATCCTAGGTCAGAGAAGGTCTCTCTAACGAGAGGATATCAGCTTTTTACCGAAGCATATTGTTTCGGTTAAGCCAGTGCATCAGTTCCGAAACCAATTCAGGGTCCCGGGCTCTCAGATCGGAGGGCACTCTCAGGGATAAATCCGGTTTCTGTGGCACAGAGATCCTGTTCGGACGCATCCATCGTATTGCAGGCGTTTGAGATCTCAAGGAGGAGCACGAAAAGGGGATAGTCCCCTACGAATCTTTCCAACCTTCTGGAGGCTTCCCGAAAATAAAACGGTGCCGCCTTCACCCGGTCAGCGTCGGTTTTTCCTGTGGTGGTTAGCTCCCGGAGCCCCTTGTACCACATGGTATCTGCTACATACTGTTTGTAATAATAAGAAAAAGAGGAGGGGCAATGCCTCCTCCTTCCCTGGCCAGGTCCCGGATCTCTATGAAACGTTCGAGGATCCGCTCTAATACAGGCATCGGCCTTTACCGCCGAAAAGCTGAGCCCAGTCCTGAAATAACTCAGATTGCCTTTTAAACAGCTCAGACTGCCTCTCTAGCAGCTTCCGAGCCCGGTCGTCGCCAAGGGCCTTGGCGATGCCTTTAAGGCTTGCATGGGCCTCTGAGACCGTTTTCAGGGCACCCACGCCCCGGGCGATGAGGTTTCCGAGTTCCTCCCGGAGCTGAGGGGGTTTGAGGCCGGAACCGTCTTTGCCAAGATGTCCCTCGGCCCAGTCTCTCCAGTCCAGGACACCACGCCGCAAAAGGCGGAAGATTTTACCCACCGCCTCCTGAAGCTCTTCGTCGGTCATATCCTCGGAGACCCCTCGAGCCTTGAGGCTAAGAGCCCATTCCCTCCAGCTCACAGTTCCCCTCCTTTGCGAACCCGATCTCTTGCCATTCCATCCAATACAGCATCTCTTCGCCCGTCAGGACGTATTCTTCCAGGATGTCTGCGCTCTCTAGCCATCTTTTTTCATAGATGACCTCTTTTCCGCATCGGTCAACTTCGAATTTACGGGGCACCCAGAGGAATTTACGGACTACTCTCTGGTCACCTTCCTTGTAGTGGACCTTGATTTGCCGGCTTCTCATCAGGCCCCGCTTCTCTGGTCCGGTACTTTGGGGCACCCATAGACGTCCCAGGATTTGAGGGAAGGAATCCGCTCTATTGCACTTGTGTTGCTCAGAGCGGCACAACCACGGATCTTCAGGAATTTGAGTCGAGTCAGGTTCGCCAGAGGTTCCAGATCCTCGATCTGCTCCATATCATAGAGAGAGATCGTTTCAATGTTTTCAGCGGTTTCAATTCCGGCGAGGGATTTGAGGTTTGGGCATTTCCACAGAGTGAGGGTAACTCGTTTGAAGGGTTCGAGTTCTGCCCCGTAGACCGCCTTCGCCCAGGTGGAGACTATCTGGATCGCGTGGTCCTGGGCGTTCTTGACGATCTGGCTCGTGAGAGCCTTCGTGGGCGGAAAGAAAGTTCTCCTTTCGCTTTTCTTCAAGGTGTAGCGGCGCTTTGTGAGCATCTGCTGTACGCAGATGCGGACATACGCCACGTACTCCCTGTGGAGAGCCTCCAGACGTTCGATCTTGCCTGGGTTGGTGCCCCTATGAAGGTAGAGAAGACGGCACTTCATCGGTCAGACCTGCTCGTAAGTCTTGTCCCGAAGGGCTTTACTGAGAAGACGACGAACGAGTTCGGAAACTCCCATCCCCCTCTTTTTTGCGATTTTCTTCAACTCTTCAATGTCCGGTTCAGGGACCCTGACCGGTAACATGGGCATCTGTGGCATACCGCCCTCCTGTATTACGGTTGCCAACATTAGCATCTCACCGAGAAGTGTCAAGAAAGAAAATACCCACGAAATTATGGTAGGCTATAAGAGATTTTGGCAGATTTTCGTGGGCTATCACGCAACCCCCAAGATGCTCTCCCAGCTGCTCTGAGAATTCAGAGACGACGCCGGACCAGTCATTATCCGGGGAGCCTAGGACAAAATTATCCCGACGGACAGTCAGTTTCAACTTCCCTTCGTGGCTCACCAGCCGTGAACGCAACTCCTCTGCATTGAGGTTTATGTGCGTCCCCAGTCCTTGGGAGATGCAGAGCCAGATGTGATCAGGAGACAATGACAGCGGATAATGGTCCTGATAGGCATGATGAGCAGCCATCAGAAAGCCATTATACGGCTGGCACTCCAGGATATTTTCGGGTGAAGCAAAAGCCTCCACATCCGAGAATCCCCTATCTCCCCACGAGGCTTCCGCAGAAGAGGTGGGCAGAGTTTCTTTTGGGACCCCAACATTTGCTACTGGAA
>WJJK01000011.1 GCA_014729705.1 Candidatus Altarchaeales archaeon
ACAGACCAAACCACCTCACTCACCTGGAGCTTCACAACCAACAGCCGACCCCAAGCCAGCAACGTACACACCACACCCATCGACCCCCAAACCAGTGACACATTAACCTGCGAATACACATACAGCGACCCCGACGGCGACACAGTAACTTACAGCATACAAGCCTATCCACTAGAGCTGAACATAAACTCCACCACCGGCGAAATAACAGACACAGCCACCTACGAAGACTTCGGAGTCTACGAAATAACAATTAAAGCATCCGACGGACAAGACCAAACCACAGACACATTCACACTCAACATATACTCCCCTAAAGGCACAGTACCAATGAACTCTGGCACGCCGTTTTATACTACTGTTTCCAATCCGTTTGACTGTGGTAATCTGTCTTTAGGCGAGTCATGTAATATCACCTGGGTTGTGAATGCTACGGGGGCGGTGAATACGACCCACGTATTCTTTGCCTACGCCGAAAGCCAAGGCACCTATCAAAGCAAATCACCTCTAGTCAACATCACCATCACCCAACCCAACCAACCTCCAATCATTAATGATGTCGGATATAATGATCCGGTTTATGAGGGTCAGGTTTTGGAGGTCTCGGTTAATGCCAGTGATCCGGATGGGGATTTGTTGAGTTATTGGATTAATGATACTCGGTTCACTGCTTCCGGTAGCGTGTTTTCTTGGACTACTTCGATGGATGATGCTGGCACCCACACATGGAGTATTACCGTCGGGGATGGGAGTCTGAATGTCACCGAATCGTTGACGTTGGTGGTTCATAACGTGAATCAGGCTCCGCAGGTGACTGCTCCCCAGGATTTGGAGGCCAGTGAGGGTGAGTTGGTTGAGGTCACAGTCACAGCTAGTGATCCTGAGGGGGATAGTCTGCAGTATTGGATTAATGATACTCGTTTCACTCAAGACTTTAATGTATTTTCTTGGACGCCTGGCTATGGTGATAGTGGAGTCTACGTGTTAGAGACTACGGTTGGTGATGGGCATCTGAATTCTTCTATTGTGTTTAATCTCACGGTTGAGGATACCAATCGACTGCCTGATGTGGAAGAGTTAGTTGATTTGAATGTTAGTGAAGGCGATGTTGTTGAAGTCATAGTCACCGCCACTGACCCCGACGGCGACAGCTTAATCTATGGGATATCGGATTCTAGGTTCACGCAGGAGGAGAATGTTTTCACTTGGACCTCCTCCCTGCGGGATGCGGGTGTATATGCTCTCACAGTCAACGTATCTGATGGGTATGGTTTGGTTGAAAAACAATTTCAGTTAACGGTATGGGACATACCCTCCCTGCAGGTTGTTGTCTTATACGAGGATGATTTCCCGCAAAACCGTTTAACGTCTTATGCGGTTAACGTATCCTGTGTGAATCCTTTGGGTTGTGTGAATTCTACGTTGTCGCTTATGCAGGTGGGCGTCGGCGACTGTTTGTCCTACAGCGGCTTAAATCTGGCGGGCTTTAAAACCTACTGTGAAGGATTAGACTGCTCACTTGTGCCACAAGATAATGGAACTCCCCTCTACTCAGCCTACCCCAACCCACAATTCATAGGGGCGCTAGGCTACGCAGAGAATCAAGGGGTTACCTGGCTTTTGAATGCTACAGGCAACCTAACCCAAAACCTCACACTATACGTAGACCATGAAACAGCTTACCAAGACCCCCTCCAAACCAACGAAACCCAGCACACAATAATCAATGCATCTGATGGAGGACTTGAAACATACATTGATTCCTGCACTCAGATTAGTGAGTCGGGGCGGTATTTGTTGAATCAGTCGATATCTGATTTCTCTGTGGCGGAGGAGGAGGGTTGCATAGTCATCACTGCGGATAATGTTTCCCTGGATTGTGGGGGTTATAGTATTGAGGCTGATGTGGCGGTTGCGGGTGTTTTCAGCAATGGTAGTTATACTCGTGTTAGTAATTGTGTGGTGGATGTGCTTAATGAGTCGGGGGGTGTGGGTGTTTATTTGGTGGATGCCGATTATAGTGTTCTCAAAAATAATACTTTAGATAATCAGTATGTTGGTGTTTACTCTGAGTCTTCGGATAGTCTTTTGTTTGAGGGTAATAATTTATCATTTAATCGCTTGCATGGAGTGCATTTGCGGGATTCTGTTTCCTCGGCTGTAGTATCCAACAATGTTTTAGGCAATAATTTCAAGGGTGTCTTCTTGGATGGCGGATCATCTAATAATATGTCAGGTAATCGTGTTTATTCTAGTTATCATGGTGTGGCTATTGAGTCTAGTCATAGTAATCAGGTGAGCAATAATAGTTTCATGTTTTGTGCTGCGGGCGTGCGCAGTGTGTCTGCGGCGGGCAATGTTTTTGTGGGTAATAATTTCACTCGCAATAGTTTCGGCACATTCTTCTACACTGGCAGTGATAATCTTACTTTTCTGGGTAATTCTGTGGATCGTAATAGTAAGTATGGGGTTTATTTGATTAATAGTCGGGGTGGTTGGTTGGTGGGTAATACTGCTAATTTTAATTATCAATATGGTTTTATTTTGTCTGGTTCCAGTCATAATCTGGTTGAAAATAATACGGCTAACAGCAATTTTAATTTAGAGCCTCAAACGTATCCTAGCGGGGGTATGGTGCTTTCTCGTTCCTCCAACAACACCCTCAAAGGCAATAGTATGTATTATAATAAGTGGGGTTTGTATGTTGCAGATAGCTCAGACAATCAGTTAAATGGAAACACCGCCTGCGCAAGCGACGTAAACCATGGTGGAAGCGATCTGCGGTGTGTGGACTCTGAAGGAAACTTGGGAGATGACAACACCTTTAGTGTTGTGGTTGCTTGCGGAGACGGGTGGCCTACCGACTACGTGCCTTGCACTCCTTCCTCATCCACCCACGATTCGGATGTTGATGGAGTGGAGAACTGTGAAGATAATTGTCCCTCGTTATTTAATTCACGCCAGCAAGACGAAAACGCAGACGGAGTGGGGGATGCCTGTGAATACAGCTCCACAACACCAATTGAGTGGCTTAAGTACACCCAAGACCTGCATACAACCGGTTTACTTGACTCCTATGAGGCAGATGACGATGCGAGAGCCTACACATATGATCAGGCAACCGCAGTAATAGCGTTCACACACGCAGGCGAAGAACAAAGAGCAAGGAAAATTTTGGAGCAATACAAGAGCCTGCAGCAACCAAACGGGGGTTGGAGGGAGTGCTACCTCGCAGACACAACCCAGTTATGCGAGGACAAGTACGTTTCCGGACCCATAGCCTGGATGATGTTGGCGTTAAACTACTATGAACATGAAACCGGCGACCAAAACTACACCCAAGTAGCAGAAAAAGCCGTAGGCTACCTAAACACGCAGTACTATGTGGATTCAGGCGACGCAAGAGACGGTTTAATCACTTTTTGCAGCGGACCAGCGTGTAGCGGAGATGAAGCAGTGAAAGTCAGCACCGAACACAACCACGACGCCTACAGCGCCATACTATGGCGGGCAATACTATCTGAAAACCAGTCTCTAGCAAACCAAGCCGGTGAACTGAAAAATAACTTGGACAGTCTTTGGTCCCCCCAAGACAACATATTCTGGGCGGGATACAACTCCAATGGAGAGCGTGACTGGGGCAGGTGCACGGACGCCCAAAGCTGGGGTGTACTATCCCTTGGAGATGAATACGCAAGCTCCCTGGAATGGCTTTATAGCGCGGACTACAACACACGCCTCCTACAGGACTACAATGAAACCCTAAAAGACGTTGACGGCTTCAAAGACTGCGCAGCCTCCGCAGACCACCTATGGCTTGAGGGAACCGAGGGTGTTGCAGCCGCCTACTACCTCCTGGGTGATGAAGTGCGCGGAGATTATTTCCACAACCAAAGCAGCCGAATACTATCTTCCACTGGCGGATTAATACATAAATTCCGGGAAAACCTCACTGAAAACCTTTGGACAGCCAAAAACTGGCGCTACAACAGTGTGGCAAGCACCTGCTGGCACTACTACAACAACGAGAAAATAAACCCCTTCCACCCTGGGGAAACCCCTAAACCCCCAACCATACTAACTTCCTGCGCTGAAATAAATCGGGCGGGGCAATACACTTTGGATCATAGTTTAACTGGTTTCCCCAAGCCTTCAGGTAATGCGTGTATTAAAGTAATTTCAGCTGGCGTCTTGCTAGATTGTGGGGGTTACGCCATAGAGAGCGACTACAGTATTTCGGGCATAAAAATTCTGGCAGATAATGTTTCTGTTAGGAATTGTGTGGTTGACATGGGCTTTGGAGGGGGTGTAGGTATTTATGCTGAGAATGTTTCAGCAAATAATTACGTGAACAACACTTTAACCGGGAATGCTCAGGGGTTTCTGTTCAAATACGTTGTGAATTCCTCGGCAGTAAACAATAGTGTGTCCGGTAATCACTACCACGGTTTGATTGCCACAGCAAGCGTGGGCAACCGGTTCACTGGAAACACCTTCACCCACACTTGGGGTCCGGGTTTAAGACTACAACAATACTGTGGCGGCAACCTCATCTCTGGAAACAACCTAAGTTTCAACCACGTGGGAGTGGATTTCTCCCTCTCCAACGGAAACATTATATCCGCCAACCAGATTAATCAGAATACTAACCGCGGTTTATGGCTTTACTGGAGCCAGGAAAACGTGTTATTCAACAACACTGTTAAGAATAATTACTGGTATGGCTTGTACTTGCATCAAAACAGCGATTCAAACAACCTCACGGAAAACACTATCTGCGCAAACGCGGTAGAAGACGACCTGAAGTGTTTGTATTCAAACAGCAACTTTGGGTCAGGCAACCTAATAGACAACCTATCCTCCTGCGGCGGCTGGAGCAGTGGAAACCAATACACCTCATGTGAGCCGGTTGAAGGCGACATTGATTCGGATGGTTGGCTTAACACCTGCGACAACTGCGTAACCATATACAATGCTTTGCAGCAGGACGGCGACGCAGACGGGGTAGGCGATAAATGCGAACACCTCCCCACAACTTCTTCCACTACGTCCACCACAACCTCCACAACCACTACTCTTAACCTTCTCTGCCATGATTTTGAGGGTGAAATCAATTATAATGTGTCTGGGACCGTGTTTTATTATGGCAGGCTTAATCTTTCGGACATGTGTTACGGTAAAATAGTGTATGACCGTTATTGTAGTGGTTCGGCTCTCAGGTACTCTGTCTATACTTGCCCTGTGGATTGTAGTGGGGGTCGGTGTGTGGATGAGCCTGTGATTGATTGTGTGGATTTGGACGGTGAAGATTATTATACTGACTCTGCGGTTTCTTACCGGGGTTATACTTATTCGGACTTCTGTTACGGGCCTAGACTGTATGAGCGGGTGTGTATTGATGATCTGCCGCGTTATAGGTTGTATTCCTGTCCCGTGGACTGTAGTGGTGGGCGGTGTGTAGAGGAGGAAGTCATAGACTGTGTCGACAGTGACGGGTTGGATTACTATGCTAAGGGGATTGTCGTCTACAGGGGTTATAACTACTCCGACGTATGCTATCAAAGCCGGTTGTATGAGCGGGTGTGTGCAGACGACATAGCTTCTTATAGTGTTTTTGAGTGCCCCTTAGGGTGTATAGAGGGGAGGTGCATTGAAACCACTACCTCCACCACGAGCACTACTACCTCCTCCACAACCACCTCGACTTCCACTACTACTACTTCCACTACTACTACTACTACTACTTCCACTACTACTACTTCCACTACTACTACTTCCACTACTACTGCCTCTACCTCCACGACCTTGAATTCTTTGTGCCATGATTTTGAGGAGGGTGTGGATGAGTATGTTCTGGGCACTGTCTGGTACTCTAACCGGCATAATCTGAGTGATTATTGTTACGGCACGAAACTGTATGACCGGTATTGCCGGGATAATGGTTTGAAGGTTGAAGTATTTGATTGTCCAGTGGATTGTAGTGGAGGCCGGTGTGTGCAGGAGCAAGTAATTGATTGTGTGGATTTGGATGGAGAAGATTATAACACCTCTTCTGTGTTGGTTTATCGCGGGTATAATTACTCGGATTTTTGTCAGGGCTCCCGCTTGTATGAAAGAATATGCACTGATGATTTGCCTAGGTATAAAATCTATGACTGTCCCGTGGACTGTAGTGGTGGGCGGTGTGTAGAGGAGGAAGTCATAGACTGTGTGGACAGCGACGGTCTTAACTACTCTGTTAGGGGTAACGTAACCTATCACGGAACTGTTTATCTGGATTCCTGTTACTCCAACCAACTGTATGAACGGTATTGTTTTGACGACCGATTATACTCTAAACTCGTCCCCTGCCCTGCTTCTTGCGTGGATGGAGCTTGTGAAGCTGAATCTGAGGAAGCCGGGACCACGTCCACGTCAACCACTTCTTCCACGTCCACGTCAACCACTGCCTCCTCTCCTTCAACTACTCCGACCACTTCTTCAACATCCTCCACACAGTCAACAACCTCCTCCACCTCCTCCACAACAACCCCCGCCTCTTCCACCTCTTCGACGCAGCCAACTACCTCCACAACCACCTCTACCTCTACTTCAACAATCCCTTCCCCCACTCAATCAACCACCTCCACCACATCAACCTCAACCTCAACAACAAACACTACTTTCGAAGACAATGAAGGTGAAACATGAAATGAAAACTAAACAATTTCTGGTTTGGATGATCTTAATAGGATATGCGGCGGCAACAGGGGTAATGGAGAGCACTTCAGGCGGCATCATACTCAAACCCGCCGACGGCCCAGTGGAAATACAAAACGCACAAGGAATCACACTAGAATCCACACAACCCGTAGCCATAAAACCCGACGGAGACACAGACGACTACCTACAATTTGAGACAGTTGATAACGAGCCCCATATAGCTGCTGTGGGTGGTGGCGATCTTGAATTGGATTCTGAGGCAAACATTATTTTACGTCCTCAGGATAATACAGATGGGGCGACTGTTATAAGCAGCGGTGCAGATTATAGCCGACTTGTTGTTTCAGCGTTTAGTGGCGGACGCCTACGTCTTGAGGCCTTTGATGATTATGTTGGACTTGAAAACCAGACACGTGTCTATGGTTATGGGGCTGGTGGAAGCATGCTGTTAGGGGTTGAAGACGGTCCTGTGCAGATTAAGCCTGATGGCGACTTAAACGACTATATACAGTTTGAGGGTGATACGGTAGAGGCTACTATGCGGTTTGTTGATTCTGGGTCGTCTGGAACAGCGGGACGAATTATGATAGATTCGGACGCAAAGGCTCTGCAAATATGGGGTTCATCGTACTATAACTTCGATAATGGGTCAGCTATTCATATGTATGGTACTCAAGCAAGTGGACATGAAGGACGCATTGTGTTAACTGGTGGAAACAATGCAGAGGGTACTATTCGTTTAAGACCTAATGCAGATACAGACGACTATCTGGAAGTTGAAACGACTTCTAACATACCTGGATTAAAGGTTATTGGGGGTAACAGCATGGATTTTACATCTGATGCTAGTGGAATTACTTTAAGGACAAAGGCTGATGATAACGGATATAATGTTTTGCAG
>WJJK01000071.1 GCA_014729705.1 Candidatus Altarchaeales archaeon
AAACCAGATCGTTCAAATACCTGGGTTCAAACTCCACACTATCAGGGTCACTTTTCAGGACATCCTGGGCATTAAACTTCAGCTTCCCCGTTGACAAAGCAATCGCAACCTGACCGGAAGCAACCGTTGTAGAATTCAACAAGGCTTCTGTTCTGACAACGATCGTGGTCAGATACCTCCGAGACCCTATACGGATCATGGGTCTTTCATAAAGGCGGGGAACCGGAGCCAGGAAAAGATGAGAATCCTTTGCCGTCAGCAACTCCCCAACAATACCGTCCTCTTCCTCCTGGAAGGAACGATAATTGTACCAGATCGTCTGCCCTGCATACTCATTAACAAAAGACTCGTTCCACTGGATTAACCCATTAGTTTCGCCAATAACAGCAGCAGGAGGGGGGCTGAGAGCACTGAAATCGTAGGTTTCCGTCGAGGCAAAATCGGTAACTACTAGAATCCCATTGAAAGGACCAGAGGGGTTTTCCCCTAGTGGAAGACTGGTGGAATCCGGAAAAGTACCTATCCGGAGCATACACCACGAATCACCCGCAACGGAACCCGGAAGATAATTTCCTGCGACAAGTCCAGAAGGCTTCGGCTCCAGATTCGACGGGGTTCCTGGAGAAAGGACTCCAACATCCACGGGAGTTTTCCCTTTCCGAAGGACCCAACTCTGGTTCTTATCAGACCAACTGAACCGAGTACTCAGGGCGTCATTCCTTGACCACCAGAATTTCTGGGGGGATAGGACATAAGCCATACCCACAACGGCATCCCCCCGGAGAGTAGACATCGAAGGGGGATCGGATCCGTAAGGCCCGCAAACAGACTGGGTTAGTGCCGTATCCAGGAGTCGGATAAGACCGGACTCCGGATCAAGAACTTCAAAGTCTACTCCCTCTGCTAATTCCTGCTGACTCTGTGTAGCTCCGTTCCGAATCGTTATATTCAGAATCTGGCTTATACTTCTCTCATTATCATCTCTTAGAACAAGATAAATCGAACCATCTCTCCTGACAGGAGTTATGGAGATCTGGTCGGGGCTATTCGGGTCGACAACGGTATAAGTCCCTTCCGGGATGGTGACGGTTCCCTCAGAAATAGACCAAGAAGGATCATCGACTCGCGTCAGATTGGAGCTATTGGCAGCCCACACCATATATTCAACGGAGTTCTCATCCTCAAGGATAGCTGCTTTGTACCTGTGAAGACCGATATCTACGACATCCGGATACGGGAGTTCGTAGCTCGAAGGAGGGGGTTTGACATCTCTGATGACACCACTGACAGGGACAGAAGTCTCTGCCGAGTTTGAGGTTCCCGATCGGGTCGGCTTCAACACAGAGCCTTGGAAGATATCAGCCATTTAGAAAACCTGACTTAGTGGAGAAGTCCCCACCGCTGAAGCAGAAGCAACCGGAGTTCCTGCAACGGCTCCGGTACCCTGGGCACCTAAAAGAAGGGTAGCGATACCGTTACTCAAACCAGCGGCCACACTGCCGGCAGCAAGTCCGAACCCCCCAAAGGAACTCGTCATAGACGAAATCATCAAGGGAGTTAAAGTTGCAGGATTAGAAACAGAAACGACAGAGGTATCTACCCCGATGGCCACTCCAATAGAGGATCCCGTATACTGACCGGAAGAAGTAAAAGCCGTAGAAAGTCCTATGGCAACAGCCTTCGCAAGCCTTGGTGCAGTCACCCCGACAACACTTTGGCCCGTAAGGGCTGTTTGCACGGCTGCAATATTAGGGGCAAGGGTTATCTTTCCGGTTACGATACCGGGTCCGATTGTGCCCGAAGTCGTCCCTGAAAAAGCAAGATTTGTGGGAACAAGGGCCCATGTAAATACGGCAGATCCAATCGCATTACACAGCAATGGAAAGGTGGGGCCAACTAAATCGGCTCCAGCACTCAAAATCGCTGAGGATATGGTTGCGGAGGAGAGAGCCATGCATATTACGGGCGTATTGAAAAAGGAAAAACGCCTACTTAGGTTTTAACATAGAGCAATTACCAGGGGATCAGGTGAGGAGATGACCGGGACTTCCCATGGCGTAAGTCGAAAGAGGGGCCCCTGTAAGGGGATCCAAATCCGACCCACTCACTATACCTCCCTTCTTCCCCGGAGCTTGCAAATTAACCCCAGCTAATCCAGCAACCGTGGCAGGACCACTACTCCTCACCATAACTGAAACCTGCCCACTGATCTCAGTAGCTCCAGCAAGAGCTTCCATCCTCACATTTCCCAGGGCAACGGTTCCCGTAATCCCTGACGCAAGGTTTACCGAAAGAGAATTAGCTCCTGACTTAGCCTCCCAGGTACCCGCCAAGGTCTCATAGGTCAGATTCCCCACAAGAATGGAGGTTTTATGATTTCCTACAAAGATATTCTCTTCCCGGTCCCCCATAAGGAGGGTGTATTCATCTACCGTCCCAACCCCAACGCCACTGATCGTAGTAGACCTGTGGGGCTCATTTGTCGGAAGAAAATCCTTGGGTCCGAAGTAAGAGTAATCTGCTTTACCGCCTACAGATTGACTATAAACGCTGGAATTAACGTCCACATTACTGACAGCATCCAGAGTGATTCCAGACATCGCCTGAAGTTGATGCTGTTGCGCCTGCATTGAGATAACTTCAGAACGTTGGTCAATCCTTTTCCCGGAACTTACCAGGACATTCGTCTTACCACCTAGTTCAAGGCTAGGTTGTGTAGATACA
>WJJK01000072.1 GCA_014729705.1 Candidatus Altarchaeales archaeon
CTATAAAAGCGGGTCCGAACACATAAGTTTCTTTGACCGGGGGGTGTCGATTAACCTGGATGAGCTTGACGTTGATAAGGAGTTTCCTAGTCTCCCCAAAAATCCGGGGGCGGTTTTCCTCGCCCGATGCTGGTTGAATCTATACAAGGATCTTGCGGGGAAATACGCTGACTCAAAGGTTTTTTGGAATCCCGGCTACGGCGTCTTCCAGTACACTGAATTGCCCAAGATTTTTTATACCCTCCTTAAATCCGTTGATGTTTTGATACTCAATCAACATGAGTTCAAGCACCTGAGGAACCTGGGTTTTAAGGTGGATTTCACAGGCAAACTCAGATACATCGTCGTAACCGAAGGCTCATCCGGCTCGAAGATTCTAACTAAAAACACGCAGACTGAGGTTTCAGCCTACGAGACCGAGGTAGTCGACGAGTCGGGGGCAGGAGACGCATTCAATGCCGGTTTCATATGGGCTATTCTCTCCGGCAGGGAGGCTATTGAGGCTGCGGCGTTCGGTAATGCGACGGCAAGTTATGCGGTGCAGCGGTGGGGTTGTCAAACCAATTTAGCTAAAAAAGACCGAATCCTTAAGCGTTACGAGAAAATCAGGTGAAAAAAAGTGAGCGACTATAAGGCTGTGTTGGCTGCAAGATACGCGCTTGATAAGGCAGTTGATTTGTTGTTCACTAAATTCAACCCCCTCTTTTGGCTTAAGCTCTCGGTGGTGGTCTTTCTCTTGGGGGCAGCCTACTCCTCCACCCAATCCTCCTCCAGGCTTTCAGACGTATCGGAGATGGACTTTGACTTCAACGCCCCTGCGCTGGGGTTAATACTTCTCGTGTTTGGAGCGGTCTTCCTATTCAGCCTGGTTTTCTCTTTTATTGCGGCGGTGTTTCAGTTCATATACGTTGAGGCGTTAGCCAAACACGAAGTCTCTTTCTTCAGCCAATTCAAGGAAAACATGGGTTCGGGGTTGTCTCTTTTCCTTTTTCAATTAATCATAGGCTTGATTGTGCTTTTTTTCGCAGCATCCATTGGAGCTTTATTGTTTCTGGTTTCAAGCGCATCTAAACTCGTTTTCTTCGCAATACTTTTCACAGGCTTACTGTTTCTTATCCCCCTCCTGTTGGTTGTCTTATTCATAAACCTGCTTACAATAGATTTTGTCGTACCCCATATGGCCGCCCACCGGGAGGGTGTTTTGAAAAGCTTTAAATTGGTTTTAGTCTCCCTTAAAACCGAGCCCCTTGAATTTATTATCTACGTTCTTTTGAAAATCGGTTTGGCTTTCATATCCTTTATCCTTAGGCTGTTCGTATCAGCGGTGGTCTGGGTTTTCGCTGTGGCACTGGGTTTCGGTGCAGGCTTAATTGTTTTCGGCGTACTATCGGTTTTGGGGGTGGAACCCTCAAACCTGTTTAACATGGAGATTACGCCCGCCCTGCTCGCCCTGGTTTTCGCGGCAGCCGCAGCCCTCATACTGGTTGTTTGGGTGATATCCTATTTAATCACGGTTTTAACGCTCCCCCTACCTGTTTTTTTCCGCCTATTCAGTATATATTTCTTCCAGCTTCTTCGCGCAGAAGTAAGGCTTTTAGGGATGCCAGGGGAACCTGAACCCACATGGGATCATCTAAGGGTTGAGCGGGAGAGGGATAAGATAAGGTATGGCGAGCAAAAGGACGATGAAGTCGATGATCACAAGGATTTAAGGGTGTATTAGGTTGAAGGCTTATGTGTTAGGCGGTACCGGGTATACGGGCGGGGAATTAATCAGGTTGCTTACAGCCCACCCTGAAATAGATTCCTTTAAGGCTTCCTCACGGTCTAAGGCCGGTGAGCTGATTTCAGACTCCCACCCCAACCTTAAATGTTTATTGGATCAAAGATTCATTGAATATGAATCCTCTGCCGTGGATGCCGACGTAGTCTTCTGTTGCCTTCCGCATAAGGCTTCGATGAAGGTTCTTGAACCCCTGATTGAGTCAGGTCATAGGGTAATCGATTTATCCGCTGACTTCAGGTTTGAAGACGAAAAGATATATAGGGAGAACTATGCATCCCACGCCTGCCCGATGCTTCTGGGTGAAGCTGTCTATGGTTTGCCTGAACTTTATCGAGAGGAGATCAGGAAAACGTCTTTGGTCGCCAACCCCGGCTGTTATGCGACTGCGGCAATACTCGCCCTCCTACCGTTGATGAAGCAGAGGGGTCTTGATTTAACACGTATTGTTGTTGACGCTAAATCCGGCACAAGCGGGGCGGGCGCCAAGCCGAACGTTTTTCTTAATTCAAGCGAGACAGCCGCCAATCTTAAGCCCTATAAGGTTACGGGGCACCGCCACCAGCCTGAAATAGACCACATACTATCGCGGTTGAATCCGGACGTCTCCGTCAACTTCACACCTACACTGGCACCCTTCACCCGAGGGATTCAGGAGACTATCCACATATTCGGGGAGCCAATAGGCGATCCCCGGAAAGCCTATGAAGATCACTATAAAAATGAGTGTTTCGTGCGTGTGGTATCAGATAGCTTTATTTCAAACGTAGTCCACAGCAACTTCTGCGACATAGCAGTCTTCTATGATGAGGGTAAAAGGAGGCTTGTCACAGTCTCATGCATAGACAACCTCATTAAGGGCGCTGCGGGTCAGGCGATACAGAACATGAACCTTATGCTTGGTTTTAAGGAGTCAAAAGGTCTCATGCAGATACCTTACCACCCCTAGCCGAGTTCGGTTTCAACCGCAAGCATTTTCGCTTCAAGATCCTTGAGAAGCCCATCATATACCGCCTGATCAATCTCCCCTGAGTCACGCTTCCCCTTGATTATCTTCATCTGTTTTTTGAGGTGTTTTTTCTCCCACAACCTGATTGAGCCCACAAGCTCCGGATAATTTTTCATCTCCCCCGAATCATTAAGCGCTTTTCTTGCCTGATTGAACCACGGCCCGATGCTTGTGTCCCTGCTTCGAAGCACCTTATCGAAGTCTTGGTTGTCTATCTTCCGTTTCACCCCCTCCTCCATAGCCTGCTGCCACGCGATTTTCGAGGCTTCATCGCAAACTAGGGTCAGGTCCGCAGACGACAGTCCATGGGTTTCATCAGACAACCAACCATAGTCCAGGCCCTCTGCCACTGGCTTGTCTTCACAGTTTATCCGCAATATCTCTTTTCTCCCCTGCGCATCCGGGGGGGGGACATATATTTGGTCGCTGAATCTGCCCGCCCGCCGGAGGGCGGGGTCTATCTCCCACGGCAGGTTGGTGGCAGCTAATACCATGACTCCCTCCCGGCTCTCGAACCCGTCCATCTCGGTTAATAGTTGGTTGACCAGCCTTCTCTCGGTGCCGCTTTTATCCGCTGATCGTTTGCTTGCAACAGCGTCTATTTCATCGAAAAAAATTATGGAGGGAGTATTCCTTGAGGCGCGCTCGAAGATGGCGTGAAGCTGTTTCTCGGACGCCCCCTGCTGGGGAGATAATAAGTCGGTTAACTTTATGTTGTAGAAGCTTGCTTCGCATTCGCCTGCAGTCGCCCGCGCGATATAGGTTTTACCGCAACCAGGGGGCCCGTATAATAGTATGCCTCCCCCCACCCTCCTTCCGTATTCCCTGGCTAATTCCGGGTTTCTCAGCGGATAAACTATCTTTGATTTAATTTGTTTTTTCACCTCAGTTAGGCCGCCGACTTCTTGGAAGGTGATCTTCTTTTTCTCTGAAGCCTCGATTCCGCCTGCCCGTTTATAGATGTATTCAGCCAGTTCAGGGTACATATCGTCTTCCCCCGATATTCTAAGCTGTTTTTCTGCGAGCCTAAGCCAGGCGGTGAGGGAGGTCTGCGTCTCCCTTAAGACTTTTCTGAAGTCATTCATCTCGATCGGTCTTTTGGATTCCCCGTGTATGCTTTCGCTCCAAGGGATTTTCGCAGCCATATCGCATAGGGCGGTGACGTCTGCGGATGAATATTCTTTCGTTAAATCAGCCAGCATGTTAAGGTCTATGTCTTCCCCCAGGGGCCGGTCTTTAAGGTGCATTTTTAGGAGCGCCACCCTAGCCTGCCTGTCGGGGGGGCCTACGAAAATCTGTTTAGTGAATCTTCCCGCCCGCCTGAGCGCTGGGTCTATGTCCCAGGGCGCGTTGCTCGCCCCCAACACTAAAACGTCCTTGTTTTCCTCTCCCACACCCTCCATCTCGGTTAGAAACTGGTTTATGATCAACCGCTCCACACCCGATTTGCTGGATTCTCTTCTGCCTCCAAGAGCATCCAACTCGTCGAAGAAGAGGATTGAGGGGGCTCCTTCCCGCGCTTCCGCGAAAACCTGGTGCAGTTGGTTCACCGCCTCTTCCCCGCCTGCTCCCACGATGTCCTGTATGCTTGCGGAAAAAAAGTTGTATCCAGTCTCCCCCACAGTCGCCCGCACGATATAGGTTTTACCGCAACCCGGGGGGCCATAAAACAACACCCCTCCTCCTGCGGGTGACCCGTATTCCTCGGATAATTCGGGGTGAAGCAACGGATAGATTATTGCTTGACGTATTTCCTCCTTCAGTTGGCTCATCCCCGCGACGTTGCTGAAATTTATGGAAACAGACTCAATGGGTATGGACTCGACTCCATGGCCTTTTATGCCGATGTTTACTGTGGGAAGCTTAATGGGGTTTTCAGGTTTTGTTGGCGTGCGGTCCCTTTTACAGCCTACGAAGCGGGTTTCCTCATGAAGCCCTCCACGCCATATGAACTTCGCCTTAACATGGGGTGCGTAGATTATCTCCTGCACGCTTATTTCAGCGGAAAACAAAACCGAAAGCAGGAGCCCGATTTTTTCAGGTGATTGTTTAATGCTTTGTTTGACGTAGGACTCCTCTGTCTGATCGGTTTTATGCAGGTTCGCTGAGAGGTTATATAGTTTGCTTGTGAAACCGGGGATCCTTAGATTTGGTTGCACATAGAATACGTCGCTTATCCTCTGCATCTCAAAGAACTCCCTGAAGGCGCTTTCAATAATAGATTCCTTGTCCTTGGGGTTGTATATCACCGCGAATTTCCTGCCTAAAAGCTCCTGCACCGCAACCCTCGTTGGATGATCCAACCGCTCAAGGTTGGTGGTACCCTGCTCCATCAAGTAACCCAGGGTGTTAAGCGCTTTAGGGGTTAAATCAGCGGTTCTGATTAGGATGTCGTGTTTTTCAACGTCTAAGGCGTGGGTGCTTCGACTAAGGGATTTGAAGGATTCCCCATAGCTTTTACTGTGTAATGTGATGATGTTGCCGTCTGATAGGTCGATGTGGAATAGATTCTTCTTACGGCCGACGCTTTTCGGGTTTAGGTTGTCTCTTTTATGGGCTGCGAAGACCATAACCGGAAGATACACATACTCTCTCTCAAGTTTTACCTGCGTATTCGTCTCCTGCTGGATCTGTTTTCTCCTTGACTGAAAGTATTGCTCAGCCTCGCTTAATGCATCATCCAAAATAGCGTAGGCTAGGGTGCGGTACCTGTTTATTCGCATAATCGGTTTAATTGATTAACATACACGCTTTTAATTTCCCACCGCTCACTCAAAGCTTATTAAACTAACGCCCCTATCTAATCCAACGAAGATGTCTTTTGAGTCCTTCAACCGCAGAGCAAAAGAAATAGGGGGGAAGCTTTCCGCAGAAAACGAGGTTCTAGTGGTAAGCCACCACGACGCAGATGGCATAACCTCCTGCGCAGTAATGGTGGATTTACTCCGATCAATAGACGTTGAAACAGATTACATGTGCATAAAACAATTGGATAGCACAACAATCTCCCGGATAAGGGAGTATCGGGGTCGTCCAACAGTATTCTGTGACATGGGAAGCGGCCAACTTCCTCTTATTGAGGAAAACAAGATACCCGATTTCTATGTATTCGACCACCACCCCCCTGCCTTTGAACACCCTAACCAGCTTAACCCCCACAGCTTCGGCTATGACGGGGGATCCGAGATTTCGGGGGCGGGCGTCGCCTACCTGTTTGCGAAGGCTTTAGGCAGACCCGATATGGCGCATCTTGCGGTGGTGGGTGCAGTCGGCGACATGCAGGATAACTCAGGAGCCCTTAAATCCCTCAACCGCATGCCCCTTGAGGATGCGGTGTCCGCCAAAAACCTTTTGGTTGAAAATGATATCCGCATGTTCGGCCGACAATCCCGCTCCCTCTCCCAGATGCTCGCCTACTCAAGCGAACCCTATCTGCCTATGTTGACTGGGGATCAACTGGCGTGCTCTCAATTCCTCGAAGGATTGGGGCTGCCTTTGAAAGACGATCTGGGGGAATACTCCTCCTACGTCGACTTAAACCGGGCGCAGCGCCGGAAACTCACATCCGCAATCTACATGCGTCTACTGGATTTTGGCACCCCTGAATACATCATTCAGTCGATGATAGGGGAAGTCTACACACTGCTTTGTGAGACTCCTAAAACCGAGCTCGCAGACTCCAAGGAATACGCCACAGTATTGAACGCATGCGGCAGGCAACAGCAATCCGAGTTGGGCGTTAAAGTGTGTCTAGGGGATCGCGGTGAAACCTGGGACCGCGCCCGCACCCTGCTTGAAAGCCACCGCCGAAACCTGCGGGAGGGACTGGAATACTTGAAGGGCAACGGCACCCACTCTCTAAGCCACATATACTACTTCGACGCAGGGGAAGTAATCCCTGAAGCAATAATTGGTGTCGTAGCCGGCATGGCGTATGGCGCAAGAATCATCCCCCCCGATAAACCGGTGTTTGCATTCGCCCAAGACCAAGACGACGACTCCAAACTCAAGGTAAGCGGGCGCGCCAACATGAGACTAATACGGGGCGGAGTACACCTCGGAGAAGCACTGAAGCATGTGAGCAGCGAACTAGAAGGCGAGGGAGGCGGACACGACATAGCCGCAGGCGCTAAAATACCCCGAAAAAACAAAACAAAGTTGTTAGAAAAAATAAACCAAAAAATCAAAAAACAACAACAAACAAACAATTAGTTTTTATAGTGCTGTGTCTTATATTTTGGATATAGTTTTTGCTGTCTACCCTCGAAACGTGTTTTTGGGTGGCACTGGATCCTCTTTATAAGGGGTTCTCGTCCACACCGGGTTGAAGCATAAAAAAAATTTAGTTTTGTTTGATTTATTATGGCTCGTATGCATGCCAGAAGAAGAGGGAAATCGGGTTCCAAAAACCCGTATTTAGGCGAGAAGCCTGAGTGGGTGTCCTACAGCGACAAGGAGGTCGCTGATTTAGTGGTGAAACTCGGCAAGGAGGGTAAGCCTGCCAGCATCATCGGACTCATCCTCCGGGATCAGTATGGTATTCCCAGTGTTTCTCAGGTGACGGGGCAGAAGATCCAGCGTATTCTGGCGGACAATGATTTAAGCCCGAAACTCCCTGAAGACCTCAATAATTTAATTAAAAAAGCCTTGAACCTGCATGAGCACATGGAGAAACACCCCACAGACAAACACAATAAAAGGGGTTTGTTGTTGTGTGAAAGCAAAATCAAAAGGCTTGTGAAATACTATAAAAAGAAGAAGGTGCTGCCCTCTGACTGGCGTTATAGTCCGGAGAAGGCTAAGCTTTTGGTGACTAAATAATGATAAAAGCTGAATTAACGTTGGATTCACAGAACCCCTCAGCAGTGTCTCAGGCACTGGAAGTCGACAACATACAGTCTGAAGGCTTAACCGTCTCTTGCCAGCCTGAAGATAATTCAATAATCTTTAACGTTAAAACCGAATCGGTTTCAACTTTAATCGCCACCTTAGACGACCTAATTAAGTGTCATAAAGCCGCAGGAGGTGCCTTAGATGGTTAAACGCGTAAGCAACTGGAAGAAGAAGAACCTATTCACCCTATATGCCCCCGACAACTTCGAAGCCCGCGAAATAGGGAAGTCGGTGGCCTACACACCCGCCGAGCTTGAGGGGCGTACGGTGCGCGCAAGCCTCGCTGATTTAACGGGGGACCGCGGCAAACAACACATGAAACTGGTTTTTGAGGTGACTGATGTGAAGAAAGACAAAGCCGAAACCCGCCTCAAAAAATTCTATATACCCGGATCCTACCTAAACTATAAGGTGAGGAAAGGCAACACCAAGGTAGACTACATCAATGATTTGGACATAAAAGACGCGGTGCTCCGCGTTAAACTGATGGTTTTGTCCCGTTGGTACATGAGTCAAAGCCAGAAAAAAGAAGTCTCAAAGATAGTTCGGGAAAGCCTTAACTCCCATAAAAACAACACCGCCGAAGACTTCATGCAGATGACTTTATTCGGTAAACTGGGCACCGAAATATACAAGAAAACCCGTAAAGTAATACCCATCACCCGCGTGGAAGTGCATCACGTTGATGTGAAGAAAAGGAAGTAAACGGGTTTAGGCGACGTCCACTAACACTATTTTCTCGGAGAGTCTTTTGAAGCAAGGCGTCTTTGAAACTAATTCAAGCACCTTCTCTGGGAGGCACTTCGCCTTCGAATTCAAAACCAGGACCACGTATTCAGGATCTAACACGAGGTTCTTTATCAAGTGTTTATATACGTCTTCTAAGACTCCGAACTCGAGGTTGAAGGTCGTGTTTGGCTCAATCCAGGCAAGATCAACCGAACCGTAATCCCAAAGATAACGAACCACCGCAGCGTTAACGGAGGCAGTGTATCCCTGGCTCTCCCCCAGACACTTGTAGTAGTCGATTATCGCCTGCCGGTAACCCAACTGACTTTCCTTAACGTGTTTCTTCAACTCCCCGACGTCAGATACCAAGTGTTTCATAGGAAATCCCTACAGTATTTGATTGCAGACGGAATAGATTCCACGACATCCTGTGGTGTGAGGCTTTCCATGTAGAAGTCCCTTGCCAGATCCCCCGCATACCCGGTGAGGAAAACCCCCGCACACGATGAGAGATAGGGGTCCTTGTTTTGAGCGAGTAAACCGCCTACCGCCCCCGCCAACACGTCCCCTGTGCCTCCTTTAGTCATGTAGGCGTTGCCGGTTTTATTAAACCTAGTGATTTGACCGTCTGATACGATATCCTCCGCCCCCTTCAACACAACAACGCACCCATATTTCTTAGCCTGCTGCTCAACCAGAGTACTTATATCCCCCTCAACCTCAACCCCGAATAAGGCCTTAAACTCCTTTGAATGCGGTGTTACTACCATGTTTTCTCCAACCCAATCGACTTCAACAAGTGTTAGGGCGTCTGCATCCAAGATCGCGGGTTTGTCGACTTGTGTTAAAAGTTTTTTTAAGGCGGCTTTGGATTCCTTCCCCCGGCCTAAACCGTTGCCTAAAGCTAAGGCGTCGAATCTCTGGTTCAATATATCCTCGACATCGGATTCCTTAAGGGATTCACTTGATTTAAGCGGCGTCACAAGCAGGTTGGGGTCGGTGTGCATGTGGTCGGCTACGTATTGGGGTACGCAGAGGTTCACAATGTCGCAGCCTACAGCCGAAGCCCCCCATCCCACTAATGTGGGGGTTCCAACATAGTTTCTGCTTCCCCCCACCACCAGAAGTCTTCCGAAATCGCCTTTATGGTTTTTTGCGATCCTCTTTGGGATGGCGTATAATACGTCTCCAGGCCCACAGTATTTCTC
>WJJK01000073.1 GCA_014729705.1 Candidatus Altarchaeales archaeon
CATGGCTCAGAACAACATGATAGATCACGCCTAAAGTCAGAGTAGGGAGAAAAACAAAGTCAAGGGCTCGTAGCTCAACTAGGCAGAGCGGCCGGCTTTTAACCGGCGGGTTGTAGGTTCGATTCCTACCGGGCCCACCATTTCATTGTAGATCAAACATGGACCTACCAGAGCTTTTAGAGGAATGCCTTGCGGGCGCCCAGGACGATCAGTCAGCGCTCGGCGGCTCCGAAGAAGAACAGGTGAAGCAACTCATCCTGCTCCTGCAACAAAACGAGATCTCCTCACTCCAGCAGCTAAAGGAAAAGTTGGAACCTTGCGCGGACAAATAATCCAGAGAGTGTTCCTGGGAATCGGGGCAGCTATCAAAATCTTTACTCAAAGGGGTGTCGGTTAATGGCTAAACCAGCGGTCTCCAAAATCGCGACTGGGGGTTCGAATCCCTCCACCCCTGCCATTGTGCATCTCTGCCTTGCCTGCGGGACGGCTTTTTACGCCCCGGGAAGGTATTGCGAGAGATGCAGAGAAGACGGGTAGCTCAGCCGGTTAGAGCGTCTGGTTTACACCCAGAAGGCCGTGGGTTCGAGTCCCACCCCGTCTACCAGAATCAAGAGGAAAGGATGCACTTCCAACTCACACACCCGCTTCCCCGTACCTGTTACGTAGCCGTTTCAGGCGGGGCTGATAGCATGGTGGCTCTGCATTGGTTGGCCCAAGTCGAAGGGCGCGTGCAGGGCGTGGTGCATTTCCATCACAACACCGGTGACTTTGCCGACGCTTGTTGGGATCTAGTTCGGGCCCGGGCCCATGAAATCGGATGTGATTTCCTGTTCCGGCGCTTGTATCGAAACCCTGATGAGGGGGCCTCTCTAGAGAATTTCTGGAGGGAGCAACGTTACCGATTCTTCCATGAGATTTCCGCCGTTAACGGAAACGCCCCTATTGTGCTAGCCCATAACATGGACGATTGTTTGGAGAACTACGTAAAAGCGACCATGGTCGACGGGCATTTAGGCACTATTCCGTACCGACACGGCCCGTGTATTAGGCCATTCCGTCTGTGGAAAAGAGCAGACATCGAGGATTATGCGAAAAGACACGGTATTAGGTACCTCCAGGACCCAAGTAATCTGGACCACAGTAAATTCAAGCGGGCAGAGCTAAGGCGTCTGGTGGTTCCCAGGCTTAAAAGATATAATCCCGGTATTTATAGGGTAGTACAGAAAGCTATTGTAAGACAAGATAAGTATGACGAGAGATAGAAGGATACAAAAACCGAAAGAGAATTCTTTCAGAGAACAGGATGGAAGACCCCTACAGGCCCGTAGCTCAATCGGTTAGAGCAGCGGTCTCATAAACCGCGGGTTACCGGTTCAAGTCCGGTCGGGCCTACCACCCACTACACTACATAGGAGAAACGAGTGCTGGACAGAGCACCGGCTCCCTATCGAGTAGCTTTGACCATGGCCAGGAAAAGTGAGTACGTCCCGTACAGGATTGGGGCGTGTTTGGCCAGGGGACGCCGAATCATTTCGGCGGGCTACAATCAGATAAAGACTCACCCTCTTACTCTCAGGCTTCATAATAAGTTTATCTCCGGCTTGCATGCGGAGATGCACACCTGTGCCGGGGTAGATGAGAAGTCTCTCAGGGGAGCTGACATCTACGTTGTGCGCTTGAGAAGGGACGGCGGTCTGGGAATGGCTCGTCCTTGCAAGGAGTGCCAGAGGTTCCTCAAGGAACTGGGCATTCGAAAGGCTTATTATACCGAAACCGGTGGAGGTTTGGGTATGCTCAAGATCTGAGAGGTTTTAGATGAGCGACTGGCAAATAGTGATCCTGCACACCCGTAGGAACACCCTGCTTAAGCGGGCAATAGAGACCGCCTTCCCTGGGAGGGCGGTCTCTTTGCATGTACCAGCCCTGGTTCGAGGCTATGGAAGGGCGGCCTGGTGTAGTCACGAAGAAATACTCTCCTACTTCCGCCGCTACGTTTATGATTCGGGTATCTGGAGAAACCGAGTCCTGACGATCTACGGGGATGGAGACCTGCACCACTACACCTACGCTCTTTCTCGCCTGGCGGCTCAGCGCAGAGGTCTCGAGGGACCAGAACTCAACTGGACCTATTTCCACGTAGACAACCACAGAGACGATTGGGGAGAGCGGGACGAAAAAGGTACCACAGACTATCTGAACTGTGCCAACTTCGTAGACTCCCTCTGCCATCACCATGGGGCTGTACCATTTATGATTGGCCCAGAAGTCTATCCCGTCAAGGATTCTCAGGGCTACCGAATGAATGGGGTTGAGATTCCCATCTACTCGAATGGGTTCCCCAAAAGTCTTCAGAGGAGCCGAGTGTGGAAGACTTACAAGTCTCCAGAATGCTCCTCAGAAGGGACAGGCTTGCCTGTAGTGGACGATCTCCGCACGTCCCCCACACCAGCCTATCTCAGCTTCGATCTGGACGTCCTGGGGCGAAATGAGATTGTCACCAACTTTTGCCAAAACGACAACATGACAGTCCGGCGCCTGCACCAGATCCTGTCGCGCATCCGTCCCCATAAGCGAGTTTTTTCAGCCGACATTCTGGGGTTCCCCGATGACTGCAATCATCCTCTTTCAGCCCTGACTATTACTCTTCTGGCCAGAAAGATTCTGGGAATGGGTACTCAAAAGTTGCTGAAGTACCACTCAAAGTTGAAGCAGAGGCAAGCCGGTTTGGTTTCCTCTGGGAAAGTAGACCTGGATGACAGAGGAAGGAAGGCTCCCATAGAAGAGGGAGAACTTCTGGAGGTTCTGCGAAATGGATGAAGGTGTGACTAACTATGCTCGAAAGGAAATCCTGGAAGCTATGTACAAGAGCGTGGAACGAATGAACCAACACGTCGTGGAAAACAACCCGGATGCTACTCTCTCGGAACAACACCTGCAGGTGAACCTCCGCAGGAATTTCCGCGAGCTGCAGGAGCGATAGGGTATCCGCAGCGAATCCTAGGAGTCATCATGCCCATCGTGAAATGGACGAAGCTGGAACAGCAGCAGCCCGTGCTCGGCTTCAAGACCAAGGTGCGAGTGGTTCCTCTCGAAGGAGAGAAGGGAAAACCCAAGACCTGCAGCCTTTCGGGGTCGGCCAGTTGTCGGGAGGAGTTGAACTACTTCATCCGGAACCGGCTAGGATCACTCACCTACGAGAACGTTCCCAAGCCGCAGGTGCCGGGAAAGTTCGTGTGGGGCCACGACCGCAAGCGCGTGGCCGAGATCGATCTGGACTTCGAGGGTACGCATCAGCCCGATGTGACCAAGATGTGGATCAACCTTCCGAAGTACCGTCGGGTGTATCAGCGAGGTCGTACGCGTCATCATCAGTTCCCGCAGCGGGCGTCGTCGTATACCAAGCTGATCGAGACCACCGATGCCCTTACGGGATTGGTCTGCCTGATGCTCAACCCCGACCGCTACTACGGCAACTGGTGGCGGACGACGATCCAGGACGCCAAGGGCACCGGCGAGCCCGGTGGGATGAAGTGTTTCGTGTGGTACGGAACGGATAACTTCTTCCTGGCCCATCCGGCGTTGACCTCGATCGTATTCGGGCTGTTTCGCCAGTCGCTTCGGCTGGTGAAGGCAGGGCAGGTGGATGCTCTTTCGGCCCGTGCTCCTCGTGCGGAGGTTCGGAAGGCCCTCGACCAGTCCGACCACGAGCGGGCTCTGCATCTCGTCAAGAAGCTGAAGCCCCTGATCGCATCCACTTCGAAGATGCGCGAGTATCCCATTCGCGCTGCGCATTTCGATTTCCTCTTCGACCTCCACAAGGCCGTCTACAAGCATGGCTTCAAGGAAGTCTTCGGCACGCCCTCCAAGGCCTGGAATTGTCGGGTCGAATACGGTGGGCTCGTCAACGGGTCGTATACCTACTTCGGTGCTAGCGCCTCCTCCACGGCGGCCAAGCGAATCAAGGAACTGGCCCGTAAATAACGGGCACCCCTGTTAGTGAAAGCGGAAAGCACTTCCGCTGGCTCGCTCAAAAAGACACCGTAGCCGGGCAAGAATCCGTACGGGGAAGTGGCGAAACTGGCAGACGCGCTTGACTTAAGATCAAGTGAGGTAACCCCTCGTGTGGGTTCGAATCCCACCTTCCCCACCAGGAGAAAGACATGAGCCTTTTGAGGAACCTGCACTCAATCTATCAACGCCGGCTGGAAGGTCTACACGCGAGACTTGGAGAAAGGAAACAAGCTATGGGTCACCCGCTTTCTAACCATCCCGACTGGCTGTTCTGGCAGCCAGCCATCGAGGCTAAAGGAACGGCCCTCCTAATACCCGATCGAGAAGGTTCTCCAGAGCTTCACAGCTTCTGGGCCATAAACACTTGTCGAGAGGGGCTCATCTACAACCTGGCCGCGTCCATGAGGAAGCAAGTGATTGGGTGGGATGACCCGCAAAAGAAGATCTGGGAACGCAAGAAGAAAAGGGTCGCAAGGATCCGCCTTTATGACCCCCGGGTCAGAAAGGATCTTTACCAAGCGAACTCCTTCACTATCCCTACTTGCGGACTATGGGGGGTAGGTGGCCGGCTACCCGAAGTGGGGGCATCAGCAAGGGTAGACCTCTTCCTCCGAGTCTGCGATGCTTTGGTGGGTGTTCCAAGTGTTCTCCTGTCGAAGTGCCGCCCGCGGGGAGACTGGTGGAAGGGCCACGGTCGGTTCCACCGGAACGGAGGAAGAGAGTATGTGTTTTGGGCAGGTACTGACAACTGGTTCATGAGGCATCCTGCCCTGACGGCTATCGCTACGGGGCTCTTTCGCCAAGCACACCTCCTGGTAACCTGCGGCTTTGGAGAACAAGTGCTGGCAGTTGTAGAGAGAAAAGAGGTGGAAGCAGCCCTCACGGAAGCGGACTGGAAGCTGGCCTACAAGCTTGCCCTTCAGCTCCGCCCGTGGATCGAGGTTCCCTGCGGTAAGGGAGGAATCCGAGTGAACTACCCCTTCCCTCTGGGGCTGTGGAGACGCTTTGACTACCTCCAAAGGGCCGTTCGAAGACATAACTACAAGGAAATTTTTCAGAGGGACTTCTACAGGAGTTGGGGACTAACCGGGAAAACCATCACTACCCATGGTTCAGGAACCTACGCTGTGTGGGGGGACCGTGGGGGCTTCACGGATAACCATCTGAGATTGAGGAAGCTGGGTGCTCCCAGAAGGAGAAGCAAGCGTGGCAAGCCGGCTGCGGCAGGAGCTTGAGAATAGAGCAGGATTTGAAGAATGTGAGTTCGTAGTTCCTCATGTTCTGCTCCCGCCCAGGTTCCGGAAGCAAGCCGCCGGAAGGAATATGATCCTCCACATGGATTTGGACTATGTAGTCCACGTCCGCTGGGAAGGCGAAAGGTTACTTCCCCATTGTGAGCTAACGCCTGGAGAAATAAGAAGGCTTCTCAAGGACGTAAACCGGAAGATGACCCAGTATCGACAAGACCTGGGGGTCTTGGGGCGCTTCTTCGATTCCCACGCTGAACCTCCCTTTTGGGATCCTCGGGAAAACTATCGACAACCAGAAGAGTCCGAAAAGCAAGCCGTCTCTTCAGAGGAGAGAGGAAAGGAAATAACCGCCTCTCTCAGCAGAGAAGAGGGAGGTGAAAGCCAAGTCATGCTGGACTTCGATTGGTAAGGAGCTATGGCAGAAAAAGGAATGATCTACGTGATGGACATGGAGTCCTCCTTGTCCGACGCGCTAGCCCGTCGAGTCATCGACATGGACCAGCACCTGGTGTACCGACGCTGGGACATGGAGATCGACGCGGGCCAGGAAATCAAAACCTATCAGAAGTACTTGAGGGGCATCATCATCTCCGGCTCCTCCAAGAACATCAACAGCAAGAAACACATACCGCCCAACATCCCCGCCAGCTTTCTGAAGGCCGGAGTGCCCATTCTGGGTATCTGCTACGGTATGCAGCTGCTTGGTCACCTATCTCAGCAGAAGATCGTGCGCTGTTGGGACGAGCAAGACCCGGCTAAGCAAACCAAGGCAGCAGCCAAAAAGGACAAGGGAGAGCAGGGACCAACCCTGATGACGCTCACCGATACCGGGCTGGAGTCGCCTCTCTTCCAGGGGTTGGGGCGTTCGTTCCCTGTATGGATGAAGCACAACTGGATGGTGGAGACAGTACCCCCTCACTGGAAGCACACAGCTGCCACAGAAAGATGCCCGGTAGCCGCTATGGAGATCGGAAACATCTACGCGGTGCAGTTCCATCCCGAACCTTTCAACTCACTCTTCGGTAAGATCATTCTTCACAACTTTATGGAGGGAATCTGCGGAGTCCCAACACCCTTCTTTTAGGAGCAACTTGTGGCAGGTTGGCGCCAGGTTCAAGTCGAGGACAAACTTCACACTATACACACAGATGCCCTTATCACCATCAAGACTAGGAATGAGTTAAAGAACTTCTTTGCCTCTCGTCTCCCGTCCCCGGTTGAAGCTTCGCTCGGAGAGAAGAAAAAGGAAGAGGATAAACAGGTGGCTGTAAAACTCTGCACCGGACAAAGAGTTGTGATCCACGGCGAGAA